>JBDRBZ010000156.1:0-4152 GCA_043822175.1 Candidatus Omnitrophota bacterium | reverse complement strand
TAATCCCGTAAGGCAGGAAAAAAAAGATATAAAAAAATCCGAGCACAGACACGGATAGGGTAAGCCCGCCGACCTCGCCCAGCCCCGTCCAGACCAATATGACCAGCAGGTTCAGCGCTACGCTCAGAATAATGAGCTGGTTGTAAAAGACAGGGGTTTGGGGGGAAGCGACGAACGCGCCGTTAACGATGACAAGCGCGGTTACGGCTAAAACAAGCGACGCGACCCCTGAAATGAATCTTATCCTGGAAGGGTGCATAAATTTCTAAAATCCCGAGGGCCGGCGAAAACAGATTTATACGATAGTGTTTTCCGTATCTATGTCAAAAAAATGGACCTTGTTCATGTCAAACACGAGGTCCATGTCCTGGTTTATCTGAGGCCTGTTATGGCCGCCGACTTTGGCCACAAGCGTATGGCGGCCGGTTGAAAGATAAAGATATACCTCCGAACCCATGGGCTCCACGACTTCGCATGACAGCGTCACAACGTTTTCCGGAGGCGCCTCCGACGCGAAAAGCTTATCGTATATGTCTTCGCTTCTTATTCCGAAGACGACTTCCTTATCCGCATACGGCGTTACCTTGGGAAGCATCTCGTCCACGATCCTCACCCGGATGCGGCCCTCGTCAAAGTAAAATTTACCCTCTTTCTTTATGATCCTCCCCTTAAGGAAATTCATGGGCGGATTGCCTATGAACCCGGCCACGAACCTATTGACCGGCTTATCATAAACAGTGGTCGGATCGCCCACCTGCTGTATAAGGCCGTCGTTCATCACCACTATGCGCTGCCCGAGGGTCATTGCCTCTATCTGGTCATGCGTGACATATATCATTGTTGTCTGCAGCTTTATGTGCAGCCTGTGGATCTCTGTCCTCATCTGAACCCTCAGCTTGGCGTCCAGGTTGCTCAGCGGTTCGTCAAAGAGGAAGGCCATGGGTTTGCGCACTATCGCCCTGCCCAGCGCCACCCTCTGCCTCTGGCCGCCCGACAATTCACGCGGCCTCCTGTTAAGCATTTTGCCAAGCCCCAGTATCGACGCGGCTTCCATCACCCTTGTTTTTATTTCATGTACGGGGTATTTTCTCAGCTTCAGGCCGAAGGCCATATTCTCGTATACGGTCATGTGCGGATAAAGGGCGTAATTCTGGAATACCATGGCGATGTTTCGGTCCTTGGCAGGGACATTGTTTACCATGCGGTCGCCGATGAACACCTTACCGGAAGTGGGGTCTTCGAGGCCGGCGATTATCCTCAGGCTTGTCGACTTGCCGCATCCTGACGGGCCGACAAGCACCACAAATTCCTGATTGTTTACACCGAGTGTGACGTCTCTGACAGCCTGTATGTTACCGGGAAAGATCTTTGATATGTTTCTGAGGCTTACCTGTGCCATGTAATCACTTTAGCATATTATGGTATTGTATCCTGTATATTGGCCCTATCCGGTCAGCAGTTTATTATATAGGTAAATCCGGCAATGTCAACAGATAAATGGCAGGATGTATACGGCTCTATCCGCAGAAATGCCTGACAAGCCCTGACACTCTTTCCTTAAGCTGTTTCCTGTGCACGATAAGGTCAATAAGGCCGTGCTCAAGGAGGAATTCAGACTGCTGGAACCCGGGCGGCAGTTTCTGCCTGATGGTCTGCTCTATTACGCGCGGCCCGGTAAAACCGATAAGCGCTTTTGGTTCGGCAATGATTACATCCCCCAACGAGGCGAAACTCGCCAGCACGCCGGCCATTGTGGGATTTGTGAGAATAGATATAAACAGGCCCCCCGCCTCATCGTGCCTGGCCAGCGCGGCGCTGGTCTTTGCCATCTGCATGAGGCTGTACAGCCCCTCATACATGCGCGCGCCGCCCCCCGACCCCGAGATCATCACGAACGGAATCTTATTTTTGGTGGCATGCTCTATGATCCGCGTTATCTTCTCTCCCACAACAGATCCCATCGACCCCATGATAAACCGGGAATCCGTAACCCCCAGCGCCACGTTGACGCCGTTGACTTTGGCCACACCTACGATCGCCGCCTCTTTCAGTTTTGTGGCCTTCTGATCCGACAGAAGCTTCTCCTTATATGTCTTCGGCCCTTTGAACGAGATGGGATCGGCGGTTTCGATCTCCGTATACATCTCCCTGAAAGTCCCCTCATCCGCGAACTGTTCGATCCTCTCGTTGGCGCCGAGCGTGAAGTGATAGCCGCATTTCGCGCAGACCATCAGGTTTTCGATAAGTTTCTTGCGGTAAAGCATCTCGCCGCATTCTTTGCATTTTATCCAGAGCCCGCTCGGTATGTCTTTCTTCTTGTTTACCGTTACCTTGACAGGCTTCTGACGCTTAAACCACGCCATATATTCTCCCTTTACACCCTTATCCCCAGCATTTCTCTTGCCTTATCCACGGCCGAACTCGCGTCATCGGCATAACCGTCGGCGCCTATGGAATCCGCGAACCCCTGAGTGACAGGGGCGCCGCCGACCATGACTTTGACGGAATCGAGGCCGCCGGCCTTAAACGATTTCACGACATCGCCCATGAACGGCATAGATGTCGTGAGCAGGGATGATACGGCGACTATGTCGGCGCCGGATTTTTGGGCCGCGTCCAGGAATTTTACCGGGGCCACGTCAATCCCCAGGTCAGTGACGCTGAACCCCGCGCCCTTGAACATCATGCCGACAATATTCTTCCCGATATCGTGCAGGTCACCCTTTATCGTCCCGATCACGACCCTGCCTACCGGCCGGGCACCTGCCTCGGCGAGGCGAGGCTGGAGTATGTCCAGTCCCGCATGCATGGCCTTGGCCGCTATCATCACCTCGGGTATGAAAACCTCGCTCTTTTTGAACCGGTCTCCTATCACGTCCATGCCGGCTATGAGCCCGTTGTCGAGTATATCCTTGGGCGTTTTCCCCTCACCGAGGTATTTCTCGACCAGATCCCTGACACCGTTGATATTGCCGGCTGTCAGCTTTTCCTTTATATCCTCGTACATGCCCGCTCCTTACGCCATACGCGCATTATTGCTCAGAATTTGTTGATCACAAGCCCCGTAAGAAGTTTGGGATAAAAGTAGGTGGATTTCTGGGGCATTATCTCACCTCTTTCGGCGACATCCTTAACCTGCCTGGCCTTTGTGGGATTCATGAGAAACGCTATCCCGTAATCGCCGTTATCGACAAAGGCTGCGGCGTCCTCGGGCTGTTTCACATATTTTACATTATCCTCGGCATCTTTCAAAGACAATAAATTGCGGATAAGGAAATTGTGAAGCACCGTGACATCCAGCCGTTTCCATCCGGACGACTTGCCGTATTCGGGGTTAAGCCTTGAGATATTAACTTTATCCTTGATAGAGACGAACAGGTACTCGTTGCCCCCGAAATACACGCCGTAACAGGGCCTGGCGTTTCCTTTCTCCAGCTTTTCGAGAACAGTCCCGAGGTCGGGCACATTCTCCACATCGAAAAATTTCTCTGTCACGGCCCTGAACGACTCCTTATTCAGACCGCTTATGTCCTTAATGAGCCTGTGGGTGGGCAGTATCGTGACATTGCCGGCCTCTTTAAGGTTGGTGAAGAATACCATGAGATAATCGGCGTTCCCGTTGTAATTCTTCCTCCCGCGCATGAGGTCCCTGTAGGTGCGCGCCACCTCGTACCGGTGGTGCCCGTCCGCTATCACGACCTTTTTGCCGCTCATCGCCTTTTTAACGGCGGCAATCGTCCCGGCATCGGATATTTTCCACATCTGATGGACTACTCCGTCGATCTCCGCGCGGGCGTCCACGGGGGCTGCCCCGGCGTGCCTCTTCAGCTTCCTGCATATGACGCTGTTTTTATCATAATAAACCGCGAATATGGGGCTCAGATTGGCCTTTACCGCTTTTATCAGATTAAGCCTGTCTACCTTTGGTCTGGCAAGCGTGTATTCATGAGGCAGGACCTTGGTATTACCCGGGTTTTCTATCTTCATGAGAGAGAGAAACCCCGTACGCGTCCTCCTTTTCCCATGATGGAGGTATATCTGCCGGTATACGTAAACGCACGGCTTTGCGTCCCGCACCAGCACTTTTTCTTTCAGCCATTGGCCCAGCAGCTTTCCGGCTCTTTTGTACTTATTATCTTTGGGGTTATCCCC
>JBDRBZ010000155.1:0-6572 GCA_043822175.1 Candidatus Omnitrophota bacterium | reverse complement strand
CGGTGTAGGGGTCGCGCAGCTGGTGCATGCGCGCCAGCGCCTTTATGGCGTCAACGCTCATCTGCAGTTTCTCGTCCTCGAGCTGAGAGTATTCCGTGATATCGCGCGTAATACCCATGGTGCCGACTATGCGGCCCTTCCGGTTTTTAAGCGGTATTTTAGTCGTCACGACCTGGTTCCATGAGCCGTTGGGCAGGAGCGTCCTCTCAATCTTGCCGATTATAGGTTTTCCCGTTTTGAGCACGCGGTTATCATCGGCGCACATCTGGGCGGCCTGGTCTTTAGGGAAAAAAGCGAAATCGGTTTTGCCGACAAGCTCCTCTTTTGTCTTTTTAAGGCCGTCCGCGTAAAAGTCGTTTACCTTTATAAGCCTATTTTTCCTGTCTTTAAAATATACCGCGTCGGGGATGTTGTCGAGAAGGTTTTCGAACAGCTCTTTTTCAAACGTGAACATGTCCGCCTTCACAAGCCGCGTCACGTCTTCAAAGTAGCCTTCCACAACATCGGATGCCCTGCCGTGTTTTAACGCCTTTACGGGCATGGCGCTGATATCCGCCCAGGCGCTTTTCTTCGTCTTGCGCCGGAGGCGCACCTTATACAGTTTAGCCATGCCTATTGCGCGCAATTCTTCCAGAAATATAGATGTTTCCCTTTTATCTTTGATAATATCGGAAAGGCCTAACCGTTTAACATCGGCCGAAGGCGCTATCTCGAGTATCCTTTTCAGGTTGTGATCCATGAGTTCGAATCTGTTTTTGGCCGTGTTATACCGGAAAAGGCCGATCGGGAAATGTGCCGGCAGTCCGCGCGCACTTTGGTTTTTATTTCTCATGAGTTATCCTAATACTACGTCCCCGTTGGCGTTTATGAAGCCGCCTATATGTAAGGTTCCCCCGGAGTGTATGGTAACCGGCCCGGATGAGGTTATATCGTTTGTATAAAGATTGCCGGTGGTATTTATAGTGACTGACGCGCTGCTTTTTATGACCGGGAGCTCGAGGTCGTCCAATGTTGTATTGTACGTGATGGCGCTGTCCGGGGCGTAAACGTGTATGTCTTCCGGACTTGCTCCGGAAGTTATCGCCATGGTGCCGCTTCCGGTCACGTTGTATACGCCTGTGATGTGGAGAATCGTCGTGCCTTCACCCTCGAAAAGAAGTTGCGCGTTATCCGTAAGCTCAAAAGACGAGAAATAATACTCGCCTACGGGAAGGGTGGTGACAGTGTTACCGCTTAGGTTTATATATTCCGGTATATCTCCTTCGCCGCCGTCTCCGCCGCCGTTTCCGCTTTCGGTCCCGAATTGGCCTGTCTCGGCGTCGTATGCGTAAGACTCGCCTGTCGGTCCGGTATACGTATCGACGCCGGTTTTTGTCCATGCCTTTGTCACCCCTGTGCCGAGGACGTTGGTGAAGAGCGGATTGGACGGTGAGGCTGCCGCTTGCGCGGCGTCGTCCAGGTGTTCGGGGTAGGCAGGCGTAATGCGGTTGGCCAGATTATCGGAATATTTGATGTCAATGGCCTCGCGTACTGTTTTTACCGTGGCGGCCTCTGATTTCTCGCGGGCCGTGTCAATAGCCTTCCTGAAGCCGGGGAACACGATTGTTACCGCGATTATGGCAAGCACGGCGAGGGCGGTAACAAGCTCAATGACGGTAAAGCCTTTTGAACGGCGCATGGATCTGTTCATGGCATCATTCTACCATCTAATAGTGCTTGAGGCACGCGATTTTTCAGAGTATAATCTTCTGCGGCAAAGAAGATATTGAGACAGGAGGAGGTTTTATGGGGTTATACGCGAAAAGCGGCAATAGGGGGAAAGACATAAAAGCGGGCCTCCGGGCCGCCGGATCAAAGGTGTACAATGAGGACCGGATATGGTCGAGGTACAGCAATGATAAGGTGGATATCGGCGAGGAGCTGGCCGGCGTCATACGCACGCTTATAAAGGCCATGCCGCTCAAGGCGCGCATGCGGGCTCTGTCTGTAGGCTCAAGTTCGGAGCCGCAGTTCCGCGTGCTTGAGACGAATTTCAGGGGAGGGCTGTATCTGCTTGACATCGAGGAGACGCCTCTTTGCGCGGTAAAAGAGCGGCTTAGGAGGCAGTTGACCAAAAACGTGCAGACGATATGCATGGACTACAACAGAGCATTATTGGAACGCGGCGCTGCCCGGCTGTTCAGAAGGACCCTTCTCGGCAATAAAAAATTGAATCTTGTGATACTGCACCATTCCCTCTACTATTCCAGCGAACTTAAGTGGAAAATGATCTTTGATAACCTTTACAGGGAAGTGCTCGCCGGAAAAAGCGCTGTTCACGCTGTTCTTATGGCGGCCGAGAGCGGCAACACATATTCCACGACATGGCTGTACAATCATTTCGTGGGTAAGTTTTTCGGGTTGCAGAACACCCAGAGCCTTAAGTACCTGCGGCAGGAGCTCGCGGCGGACAGAGTATTCCGCGGCGCCCAGGTCTATCTTAAAACCGACAGTGTAAGGTTCCTGCCGGATACGTTTACCGAATTCATGACTGTCGTATGGATGATACTCCTTTATCCGGGTGTCCATAAATACAGCCCGGCCCAGAGGAGGGAGGTAACCGAATTTGTGTATGATAAATTCTGGAAAAATAAAAAACCGCTTGTTCAGGAACAGGACCACCTGATAGTTTATAAAGGCATACGCAAGCGGGGTTTTGTATAGTATGGGGGTTGGCAGGCGTGTTGCTTAAGGATTTAGTGTATACTGTGTTTGACTTTGAGACCACCGGGCTTTTCCCGTACGGCGGCGACAGGATATGCGAGATAGCCGCTGTCAGGGTAGAGCCGGGAAAACGTAAAAAGAAATGGCATTCCATGGTGAACCCGGGGAGGCCTATCTCGAGGGGCGCGTTTATGGTGAACAGGATAACGCCGGATATGCTAAAAGGCGCGCCCGTGATAAGGGATGTCCTGCCCGGTTTTATGCGGTTTATGGAAAACAGCGTCCTTGTGGCGTATAACGCGGGTTTTGACGTAGGATTTCTCGAATGCGCGCTCGGGCCCGAAAAACGTGTGCTCGACGATTACTGCGTCGTGGACGCACTGAAACTGGCGAGGCGGCTTTTCCCGGAGGCGGGCAGGTATAACCTGGCCAGCGTGGCCGATTTTCTGGGCCTCAAATCAGAGAGGGAGCACAGGGCCATGTTTGACGCGGAGATGACGCTCGGGATTTTTCAGAAAGAATTGAAAATCCTGATCAAAAACGGCATAAGGACAGTTGAACAGATAGCCGAGTCCAGGCGCGCGAAAGACCCGGAAACAGGACTTACCCTCGCCAAGGTAAAGGATTATAAGACAGGGCTTATACAGGAAGCTATACGTGAGCAGAGAAAACTCAATATCGTTTACAGATCGTCCTGGAGGGACCGGGTTACCGAGAGGACAGTTACTCCTAAGTCGCTCGAGAAAAGATACGATACGTCATATCTTGTCGCGTACTGCCACTTGAGAAACAGTGAGAGGAACTTCAGGCTTGACTCCATTGTGCGCGCCGAAATAGCGGACGCGTGAAAGGTTGAAATCGGTGAGAGCGCTCGTTGTTGACGGGTATAACGCGATTTTCCGGATGCCCGGGCTTAAAGCCACCATGGACAGGACACTGAAGGGGGCGCGCGACGGTATAGTAGCGCTCGCGAGGGAATACCAGAGGAAAAAAGGCGGGATAGATGTCGTCAGGGTCGTATTTGACGGCCAGGACAGGTACAGGCGCCGCGCGCATGGATCGTGCGCCGAACGTATATTCTCAAAAACAGGAGAGGGCGATACAGAGGTTATAAATGTAGTGAGGAAGCTGTCGCCCAAATATCGCGTTACAGTCGTCAGCGACGACAATTATATAAGGAACAATGCCCGCGCGCACAATGCCGGGGTCGTGACTGTATCAGAATTTGCGGATAGCCTGCGGCCCAGAAAAAATAAAACGCCCCGCGCAAAACAGGGCGAAAAAATCCTTCCCGGGAACATAAGAGAGATAAACAGAGAACTGGAAAAGCGCTGGCTGGCCTGAAAAGCGCGGTTACCCTGTTTTTACCTAATTGTTACCTTTCCGTGACAAACAAAAACCCCAGATGATGTATAATTCTAAACACTATGAAAAAAACGCAAAGATTTATATCCATAACGGTCTTATTGTGTTTTCTTGTCAATACGGCCTCGTACGGAAACGGCCTGTCATTCGATACCCGTATAAACGTTGATAAACTTGCTGCGCCCATGTTCTGCGATGACCTGGCAGGCATAGAGCATAAGGATATGGGCAGGATAAAATTCGCGCTGCAGGCCCAGCTTACGACAGCGTTTAATAAAAGCGGTGTTGTGACACTGCATGAGCCGACCAGATTTCAGCCGGTTGACATGCAATTTTTCTTTAATGAGATAGAAACTATAGGTACCAGTCTAAAGATCATAAAATGCAGGGTAAGAGACGGCCAAGAGGTAAGAGCTTATTACGCGGTGTTCAAGCCTAATCCGAGCGGTGACGGCTACCATATATTAGAGGTATATACTAATGGAGAATATGAGCGTTTCAAGGAAATCCCCGCTTTCAAGAATGGCGATTTGCCCGGGAGGAAGGCGGATGATGCCGCTTCGATAGACAGGTATATACGTCACGAAGAGGGCATAGACGCCTGGATAGCGCGCCGCATGCGGGAATCCGGATCCAATGTAATAATACAGATGAACGATTCCAGGTTTGTCAACTATCTAACAGGGCAGACAAAATTCGGATTTTTTAACATAGCTTTTGACGACCACCCTGAACGTTTACTCAAAAGGAAGCGTATAGTTATTATAGGTATAGACAGCCCAGAAGATGTCCCTTACATATACGAAAACGGACGAAAGATACCGGTAGGCGGGCATACAAGCGGGCATTCTACGTATGTATTCCTTAATAAAGAATCGTTTGGCCATTTCAGGAGCGCATACGGTGACGGTAAACGTTTCCCGGCCAGCGATCAAGATTTCTTTACGATTACCCAAAATGAAATAGCGCCCAGACTCGCGCATGAAGTAGGAGTTATGTGTGGTGATGACTGGCAGGTCACGGCAGACGGCAGAATAGAGAGTGGCTTTGATACAGCGTACCGCGATGTCCTTGCGTACGCTGACGCGGATGAGGATAATGAGGATTTCGGCTCGGTCCCATCTGTTCAAGCGCTTAAAGGGCAGCTTAGAGACGTTAACCTCAACTACCTCATGAGGGCGCCGGACGGCTCTTACACGTACAGCCGCGACTACGCGGTCGACGGGGACCAGATGGGCGGCAGTGAGGCAATATTCCGCACGGTATTTGATAATTCTTTAATACGCGTGCTTTCGGAAATACGCGTGCTTTCGGATCTGCAAGAAAACCGGCCTGGTACGACAAAAATACAAAGGGACGTTGCGGCAGAGATATTGGAAAAAATGACAGGTTTATTTAAACAAGAAGCCGCCGGATTGACCGAGGCGGCAACGGCAAAAACGGTGGAGTCCTTGGACGAAGCCATCCGGGGAGCTGATAACGTGACACTACGGGATGTCAATGATTTTATAAGAAGGCTTTTCGGAACAGACGGCCCGCCCGCGTGGTCCGCGCTGTCCCGCCTTATGTATGTAGTCAACGATAAGCTGGCTGGACATGAAGCAGGACAAATTGCCGTCAATATCGGCGTGCCGCCCGAAGGCGAGCGTGTATTCGAAAGTATTTTTGCATTACGAAACTCTGATTTGATGGCAGACATACTAGGTATGGCGGGCACAGAAGGTGATGACGATTTTGGGAGCACAATATCAACCGACCAGTGGGCGATTGTGAACGAAATAACCCAGACCTTTGTGTCTGAGGCAAACGGCAGGTCGGTCGATCGCGAGCAGACGATAAGGCAGTTTTCTTATCTGCTCATGGAAAGAGAGGTGCTCGCGCTCGTTATAGGTATGGGTTACATGATAACCCTGCTCGGGGATATCAATTCTATGCCGTGCCGGGTTACGAAAGAGCTGATGACCTTATTGGGAGATGAAATAGAGAGAAGGAAAAAGGCGCGTATCAGGGAAAGCGCGGCCAGACACTATATGTCTTTAAAACAAACGCTTATTTTCCTGGCTTACAGGAGCGAACATCCGGACGTTGTTGATGTGCCGGAAGGCAATGAAACAGCCGCGGCCGAAGCCGTATCCTGCGGCGCGCTGTTAAGCCCCGGGCGCAGTGAAACGATATATTCAAATTTTGATTCGGAAGAAAGGCTTATTGAAAAACTAGAGGCGTTAAAGGCAAGGTATGATGAAGACGATTACATGAGCTCTGTGTACGCGTATAGGGCCTTGATCAGGTTCAAGCCTAATGCCGCGCGTATGAATACGGTCAGGGATATGGTAAGTAGATTCAGTGAAACCGCCTGCCCTGATTTAAGGGCCAGGGCCATTGCCCTGGGCACGGCAATCGAGTATTATCTGAGGGCCAGGGTGTATATTCAATTGATGGGAGAATCCCACTGCATAAGAGAGTTGGTTGACGGGATAGATGAGGACGCCTGCATTGGGACAGTG
>JBDRBZ010000154.1:0-4612 GCA_043822175.1 Candidatus Omnitrophota bacterium | reverse complement strand
GGTACGCTCACGGCATCTCAATGCTATACCTGGTTCGAAGCGGAACGGGAAAGGATATTTTCCGGGCTTAAACCCGAAGAGTTTTTCAATCCTTATATGAAAGACCTGATTTACATCGTAAAAGCGCTCAATCCCGATCTGAATTTTGTGGTAAATACGGCTTTAGACAGCGCCTTTTTTGAGCGGCAATTTCGCAAAAGGGGATTCAGAGGGTCTTTTCTCGATTCCCGGTCACTTACTAAGGAAGAAAGGGAAAATCGGGAAACCACCAACCGGAACAAATGCAGAAATTTTCTCCGCATAGCCGAAGAAAGGGGGTTGAGGCCTGAACAGGTTGTGGTGATAGATGACAGCGCAGAGATATTGAAGATGGCGGGCGGGGTGCTGCCGGGCTGCTACCGTATAGGTGTTGTCGCTAATCCGCATGAAGGCGGAAGGCTTTTGGACTCTGGGTGCGACGCGCTGATTTTCAACATGAAACCCACACATCAGAAACTGCGGCTTTTCGACATACCCGACGATAGAGTCGGAGATATAAGAAGAGGGGAGCCTTCTAATGGCGTCTATCTGATTAATTCAAAAGGAAAGCATGTCACCAGAGAGATCGATCCCATTTGGGCGGCAAAATATCAGAAACATATACCGTTTATAGCGCGTACCGCGCTGGAAAGAGAGGGAGTGGAAAGGGCGTTTCAGGCATTGGTGACAAGGGGTGAGATAAGGCCCAATGTGGTTGTGAATATCAAAAATTTCAGTCCGAACGCCGTAGCCGTATATATGCGGCATCTTCTTGAGATATCGGCCAGATATAACGGTAACGTAACTTTTGTGCTTGTGGTTGAGGAAAATGTCGAGGAATACGCGCATGATATGCCGAGCGCTTTTAACGCCCTTTACAAGGCCAGGGCAGCGCTCGGAAAGCCTTTTTCAGAACAGATGACTTTCATGATAGCCGACGGAGGCAGGAAAATACGGGGTATGCCGTTTACTCTGGCTTATCTTTATGAAGGGCTTATACCTTATGCGGGTAACAGGACGCGTCTTGAAGAGGTGTTCGTGCGCACGGGCGGTATGCTTATGCAGATGCCGCATTATGGGCGGGAGGATTGCGCGCTGGTATCGAGTGACAGTGTTTTTCATGCGGAAAACTGGGTAACAAGCGATAGTAGGCGCCTTCACCAGCTCCCGAAAGACCGCAGGCTTGTAGTACCCGCCTCCCCCCTGGATATTGGGAAAAAATCACCCGGCACAAGGATCTTGAGGGCGGCCTTTCAAGACGGCAAGACGGCGTATGTCCTTGCCAAAGCCGGCAGGGACGTATTCGATGCCTACAGGGCCATGAGCAAATTTCAGGGGGCGGATCAATACAGCGGGCTCCATTTTCTTACATTGTGGTATAAACCTTTTCTGGGAGAGGTACTGTCTAATTTCGCGGAGACGGGTGTGAGACACAGGGTCGAAGACGTCGGAGGCAGATGGGTCCACAGTGAGAAAATTTTTTCCGGTGATGCGTTGCGCGCGCACGGTCATGAACAAAACACAAGATGGCTTATAGATGCACCCTGCGATATGTATCGCGCTTTATTGCAGAGCATATTCATGGAAGAAGATGAATGGGCGAGCTTATTGCCCCGCGCTCCCGGCGGCGCTCCTTTGTTTTCGGAGCTGCTTTGGGCGCGGTTGCGGTATCTGGCGCGCGCTTATTTGGGTAATCAGGGGGAAAAGGTTATTTTCATGGATACGAGCAAACGCAGACCCGTCCGGGATGAGGGTGTGCTCAAGGGGATGCTGAAGAGCTACAACGATAACTACGCGATAAGTGAAAGGAATACCGTGACAAAAAGCCCCGATGTGCAATTGCATAACGCTACGGCGCAGAGCCTTGACCATGTTATCATCAAGGGCAGAGGCAGAATAATTTTCGGAAACAAAGTAAGGCTTAAAAATGTTGTTATTGAATTGCGTGGGGATGACCTTCATATTCCCGCTAACTGGACCGCTGTCAATTCCTATATAGGGCCGGGATGCCGTTTTAACGATAAGAACGGTTGCTTGATGAACTGTGTTTATCAGGATAAAGAGACCGGCATGCTGCGGCCCGTGGAAAATGCCGAATTTTCCGGCAGTAATGTCTGTACGGTTACAAGAACCATAGAGGGGGTGGAAGTGCTTGTGGCCGTGCCGAAAAACGCAACCAAAAAAGATCTGGCTCAACTGAGGTTTGGCGGATATTCTCTTGAGGAGTTGCAGGAAAATATGGATGTGGAAAGGAACATAAGAAAGGTAGAAGGATTAAGGGAATGGATTTACAGCCATTTTGCGAGAAAACCCGGCATATTCCCTTTGTGCAAGGACGCTGTGACGGTGGCCTCCCCTGAAATGAGTTATAATGACTTTGTGGTCTATCTGGCGGATGAAATCACAAGAAGGATGGATGAGAAGTTGGCTGAGCCGGAGAAATCGCATTTCTGGCTGAACATTGAAGCGCCGCAGGGCGGGGGTAAGACATACCTCCTAGATGCTCTCCGCAGGGAGTTGGAAAGCAGAGGGAAGAAGGTGGCGATTGTTGAGGAGGATTGGTATCATAAATCGCGCCAAATAAGGGAAAGAATGAGAGCTGAATTCCGCGGCAGGCATATCAGCAGATGGATACAGCATTTTATGGAATGGCACTACTGGAAAAAACTTCAGAGGGATCTCAGGAAAATCGCGGGCAGCAGGGAAGGCGAGTATGAGCTTACTAACCTTTACAACAGGGATCACGGCGGGGATGAAACAAGGACGGAACAAGTGCAAATTTCGCGTGATACGATCGTTATGTACTCCGGTTTTTATATATCGGATAAGAGTAATGTCGATGTGCCGTGCGATATTTTGGTGTATCTGGGCATAACCATTGATGAATCCCTCGCTGTGAAACTTGACAGAGACAGGTGGAGGGGGGGGGCCGACGTGCTGGAGCTGCATGAAACAGTATACGCCCCTGCTTTCAGGCGTTATATCGAGACCAACGATCCAGCCGCTCAAGCGGAAATTGTCGCTAGTATAAATGTGAATGACAGGTCAAGGGTCAGGCTTGTCAGACCGCTTACAAAGGACTGGTTCAATGAATCGACTGTATCTGTGCTGGATTTTCTCACGTGCCAGGATATGATATTTTTTAGCGAGTTTCTCTCCGATGAACAGATTGGCCGTGTGGTCGGCAAAGATAAGGCAGACGCAATTTTATTGATAGGCAATAGCGAGTTTGAAACGGCCGAAAAGGCGGCGGTATTATATTTAAGAGGGTTGGTCAGAAAAATTTATGTCGCCGGGACGCGCGGCCGTGAAACAGAGCGGCTTATTGACAGGATAAGGAAATCGCACAGGTATGATGACCTGGTAATCGATGAAACGACCAAAGAGAGTGATATTTTCTCGTTTATACTCATGAAGAATGGCGTTAAAAAAGATGACATATTTGTGGCACCGGATTCTTTTGACACTAAAACACACATGGCATTAACGATAGACGCTATTATTGCGGATTATTTGCAAACGGATCACGGCGATATCCCCAGGGAGCGGGGATGTGCCGTTATCGTGATGCATCATTCGCTCATGATGAGAAAGGCAATGGCGCACTTTAATGCTATTGCGGCAGAACGCGGCATCAGCAAAGGGATCAGGATAAAAGGCCATCCGTATAAGGGCTTGATACCTAATATCGAAAGCCTGCCGGAGAAAGAAAGGCTGTACTATTACGCCGTAATACTCGGTGAATTAAACAGGCTTGCCCAATACTTTCCGCAGGAGATAGAGATGCTGCAGTCAGAGTATCTCAGGAGTTTTGACCTTCGGTATGAGCTTATGCGTGAGGCCATGGCTTGTTGTCAGAGAGCTAAGGCAGAGGCAGCGGCGCGAAAAAAGGCGACAGAAGAGATCGGATTACCGAGCACGGCTGAAGACGAGGAAGAAACCGAGCAGATAGAAGAGTATTCAGGTTGGGCGACAAAGGAATATAGGGTTGCGGGACAAGCCATGGGAACAATGGGTGCCGGGCCCAGGGGTGAAGGCGGCCTGACAAGAAGGTTTTTTTACCGTGAAATAGGGGAAGCCCATGTGGCACTTCCCGCGGATAAGGGGCTACGGCATGACATGCCGGCATATGGTGATGATGACGACACTCAAGTGCTGGAAATCATAGAGGAAGAAATGACCGAAGACATAGGGACAACAAGAAATGGAGAAGCAGAAAATGTGACAGAAGATCCAGACGGAGATGTCACAGACGTTGGCGATGCTGATGCGGATGACGGTGAGGACGATACGGCTGAGGCGGACGCTATAGGCATGGAGAAGATGCGGCTTGCGGCGATGATAAGGGATCCGTCCGCGGATCAGCCGGAGTCCCGTGAGCCGAAAGACGGAACCGGGGACAAAACCGGACCCGGACAGGAAAAGATCAGCGTGGAGGGGCTTTCGCGCGCGGTTAATTATTCTTTAATAATTTCGGCTGTGTCAACCATACTCGGGATAGCGGCAAATATCGCCTTTGACGCGGCCGTGCCGTCTGTTTTATCGGGCATGGTTTCGGCATACGCCCTGATTGTGGCCCTGGCAAGCTTAAGCG
>JBDRBZ010000153.1:0-9271 GCA_043822175.1 Candidatus Omnitrophota bacterium | reverse complement strand
GATCCGCGACGCTTATCCCGTATATACACTTGACTATGCCAGGAAGCTTGATATTGTCATGGAAGACCTGTCCAGGATCAAGAACCTTACCCTTGCCGGCAGGACCGGGCTTTTTTGGTATAACAATATGGATGATTCTATCCGGAATGGCCTGGATGTGGCGGATAAGATCGCTCTGTCAAGGATAGATTGCGATGTTTAGGGTAATACCGCGATTCAGAGTATCCCTGGAATGGCGCGAGATATGGTGCGGTTTATTCGCGGATAAACCGCGTGATTTTGAAGAGGCGTTTTCGGCTTACATCGGAGTCAGGAACGCGATTGCCGTCCCTTCAGGCAGGGCCGGGCTGTATGTCATACTTAAATCTCTTGGTATAGGGGAGAATGCGGATATAATACTGCCGGCATTCACCTATTGGGCAATACCCGCGACGATAAAAATGCTCGGTTTTAACCCGGTATTTGTTGATATTGACCCGGATACTTATGAAATGAGGCCGGAAATACTTAAGGGTAAGATAACCGGCAAAGCGGGGGCGGTTATTCCTACGCATCTGTATGGCCTGCCTTGCGACATATCAGCCATTGCTGAAATAGCGGGCCAAAGAGGACTGACCGTCATAGAGGATTGTGTGCAGTCGTGCGGGGCGGTACATCACGGCAGGAAGGCCGGGTCTTTCGGTAAGGCCGCGTATTTCAGCTTCGGGATCACAAAAAATATCCCCCTTATCGGCGGCGGCATGGTGGTGACTGATGACGATGCCCTGGCCGCGAAGATAAGGAGCGCGATTGCCGGTTGCGGCCTGCTCGGCCAAAGTGCTGTTGTCCGGAAACTCTGCCAGGCGGCTCTTATGAAGACGTTTACAGTGCCTGCCGTATTTATGTGCGGTTTATACCCTTTCGTACTGATATCGTCCGTGTTGGGCAGGGATATAGTGCACAATGTCTTTGCCGAGAATAAATCCCCTGTGCCGGAAAATGATTTTAAAAAACATCTCAAGCTTTTGCCTCCTCAGATTTTGTCGCGAATGGGAGGCGCGGTTCTTTCCAGGCTTGACGGCATGATAAGCGCCAGGGTGCGGCACGGCAGAGCACTTCGAGGGTTGTTGGCGGACGCGCGGGACGTGACCCTGCCGAGGGATCCCGGAGACAATATTTTCACTAATTTCCCGGTCCGCCATAATGAAAGGGAATGTTTCAGAAAAGAACTGCTTAAGAGGGGTGTGGACACTTCTGCGGGATACATGGAGGCTTTCGGTGACGCGCCGAACGCTAAAAAGGCGGCGCGTGAGATATTGCACCTGCCGCTTTACCCGTCCCTCTCGGAAGACGACATTTTATATATGGGTAATGCCGTAAAATCGGCTGTGGCCCGGACAGGATTATGAAAATAGGTAATATAATAAGAATGGGAATCGGCGCCGCAGGCTGCGCATTGTTCGGGAGGAAAAAGCCGCTTAATGTTATGCTGTCTCTTACAGACAGGTGCCTTTCGCGCTGCAGCTACTGCAATATACCAGAAAGGGCTCAGCCCGAGCTTACTACGGAGCAGGTATTTGGTCTTATAGACCAGATAAGGCTTGCGGGATGCCAGCGGCTTGGGTTATGGGGCGGTGAACCGCTGATAAGGGATGACATAGGACAAATAGTGGAATATGCCGCGCGAAAAGGGCTCTTTGTTACCATGGATTCAAACGGGTACCTGATACCTGAAAAAATTGACGCGCTAAGATATCTTGGGCATCTGGTATTGGCACTGGACGGCCCGGAATCGGAACATGACCTAAACAGGGAACCCGGCAGTTTTAAAAAAGTAATGGCCGCTGTTAAAGCGGTATCCGGGAGGATACCGTTATGGACCATTACCGTATTGACGAAACATAACCTGGATTCGATAGATTTTATTCTCGATACGGCAAAGAAATACGGATTTCTCGCCACATTTCAGGTACTGCACCACAATGAGATATTGGGCCGTGACCGGGAAGCGCTTGCGCCTCCGGATGAGGATTACAGGGAGGCCGTAAGGAAGCTTATAGAGAAAAAAAAGAAGGGCGCTCCTATCGCGTCTTCCCTGGCGTACCTGAACCATATTCTCAAATGGCCTGATTACGGGCAAAGTACGCTATCTTATGAATTTGGCGGGTTGAAATGCCTTGCGGGTAGGCTCTACTGCAACGTTGATACGGATGGCTCGGTTTACGCCTGCTCGCTGCTCGTGGGGAAAAGAAAGGCGTCAAATTTTCTCGAGGCCGGTTTTGTAAAAGCCTTTGAGGATATTGACGCGGCCGGCTGTAAGGCGTGCCTCGCCTCGTGCTTTACGGAATATAATTATATCTACGGCCTGCATATCCCTGTTTGTTTTTCCTGGTTAAGTTCAATGCTTAAGACAAAAGGAGTTTTATGCCGGAAACGGCCGTGATAAGAAATACCTTGAGCATCTGTCCGTCGTGCTCCGCCAAGATCCCGGCCAGTATCGTGGAAAGGGATGGAGCGGTATACCTGGACAAGCGCTGTGCCAAAGACGGGGATTTCAGCCTGCTATTGTCACTGCACCCTGACTATTACAGGCGGCTCGATGGTTATTATTTCGCGGTGATTGACAGAAGTTTTGTCCAGAGGGATTACATCCTCCATCTTACCAACAGATGCGAACTCGAATGTCCAATCTGCCTGGCCGAGGCGAACAGGCGGATGACAGCGGATTATCCGCTGAAGGATCTCGGGGAATTCCTTAGGTCCAGGAAAGGGGTGAAGATCGATATAATGGGCGCGGAACCTGCCATGAGGGAGGATCTCGCCGAAGTGATCAGGGTCATCAGGAAATCCGGAAACATACCGGCGCTGCACACAAACGGCATTAAGATAGCGGATATGAAATACCTCGTCGGGCTAAAAAAAGCGGGTCTCGGCGAGGTGCACCTGCAGTTCGACGGATTTGACGATGAGGTTTACGTGAAAATCCGCGGCAGGAAACTGATGGACGTAAAAAAGAAGGCGCTGGATAACCTGGAGGCCCTGGGTATCGCGACAGACCTTGTGGTTACGGTCGTGAAAGGGGTGAATGAGGCTGAGACGGGTAAAGTGCTCGATTATGCCTCGGCCCATGCGTTCGTGAAAGAAGTATTTTTTCTTGGGTGCCGGTACCTGGGCTGTGCCAAAGGCCTGCCGATGAGCGGCTGCCTCATGCCTGACGAGGTTATTGATATAGTTGAAAAGGAAACCTCGGGCCTGATAGACAGGCGTGATGTTTTCAGGTTCCAGAAGCTTTATTTCGCGTTATTGTCGGCGTTTTCGGTGAGGAAATGCTTTTACATACAGCATTTTTTTGTCGTAAGGCGTAAAAACGGTTACGCGCCTTTCGGGGATGTGTTTGACCTCAAGGGCACGGAAAAGAGACTGGACAGATACAGGCGGCTCAGAACCTCGGGCAGTGTCATGGCGAAACCTTATCTTATGTACGCGTTAATGAGAGGAATGCTGCGGGGAAATGGGCTTTTCTGGATATGGGAATTTTTGTCGTACGGCCTGCCCTTTATCAGGGGGTTTGGACTCGCGGGTTTGCCCCGTAAGAGCGTACTCATCGGGTTTATCTCGGCATGTGACACTTACTCGCTTGATTATGATATCGCGAAAAATTGCGGCAAGGGCGCGATCTCGGTTGAATTGGGTGTGCAGGAAAGCGGCGCGATAGACAACGTCCTGAGGGATAATTTCATGAAAGGGAATACGGCGTGAAAATACTTGTTCCGGTTAACGACCCGAAAGAAGTCGAGAGTATAGCGGCTTCAGGGGCGGATGAGATCTACTGCGGTGTGATCCCGGACGAGTGGATGGGGAAATATACCAATATCGCCTCGCCGAACAGGCGCGAGTGGAAGACGGCTAACCTGTCGGGCACGGAAGAGTTGGAGAGGGTAGTTAAGACAGCCGGCCGCTGCGGCGTCCCGGTGCACCTCGCGTTAAACGCTATCTATACAGAGGGGCAATACCCCATGCTGCTCGGCCAGGTGAAGAGAGCGCTGGAAGCGGGTGTATCCGCGCTCATAGTAGCGGACCTGGGTTTCCTCCTGTGTCTCAGGAAAGAGGCGGTAAAAGCGGATATCCATATCAGCACCGGGGGTACCACGTTTAATTCCATGACAGCCGGGTTTTATCGGGATCTTGGAGCCGCCAGGATCACTTTGCCCAGGCATCTTACGGTGAGTGAGATAGGCGGAATAACGCGGAATGCGCCGTCCATGAAATTTGAGGTGTTTATACTTAACAGCGGCTGTAAGAATATCGACGGATTTTGCACGTTCCAGCATGGGATAAACGAGGTGCTGCACAGGGGGCTCTGGAACATACCTAAGAAACTGAATGTCGACCGCTGGCTGCTCAATTGCGTGAGGGGCCTGCCCGCAGGCCTTGCGAAGCGCCTGAAATCGAACGTTTTCGGAATCGACAGCGCGTGCCTCCTTAACTATAAAGTGAGATTTAAGGATGTGCCGGCAGGTATCGGCGAGAGATTGAAGGCCGCTATACTGGATAACATATCTTCTTCATTTAACCTGTATTCCGGCATCGATCCATGCGGGGCATGCAGGCTGGCCGAGCTTAAGGAGGCGGGCGTTTACGGCGTAAAGGTTGTGGGCAGAAATTATTCTACGGCGAAAAAAGTTAAAGACACGAGATTTCTGAAGACAGTGCTGGCGTTTCTGGAAAAAGGGACGCCTGACAGGGGTTCTGTTTATGAGTATGTGAGGAAAACGTTCAGGCGGATATACGGCGTAAAGTGCGCCCGCCTGTGCTATTACCCGGACGGGATGTGAGCATGGAAGAGGCCATTTTTATCTCGAGGCCCGGAGGGCTGCGGCATTTCAGCGGCAGGCATAAAAGGATCTATTTCGGAAATGAGTTTTGCCAGCGCCTGATCCCTTCATTCGGAGACATCGATATTGTCGCCGATTTTGCCGCTGAAAACAATGTCCCGTTAACCATAGTTACGCCGTTTGTGACCGACGAAGGGCTGCGCGCATTAAAGTATATGCTGGCGTACGCGACAGGCAATGACCCCGGGCTTGAAATTGTGGTAAACGACTGGGGTGTCATGAGTTTTGTGAAGGACGAGTTAGGGTGTCAGAATCTTGTGTTGGGCCGGCTTCTTACCAAACAAAAAAGAGGGCCGCGCATACTCAATCTGAAAGGACGGGTGCCTGAATCCATGATGGGGCATTTCATGGAATCCGCCTGCGATACGGAAGTCTTTAGTGATTTTCTCGTGAGAAATAATGTCGGGCGCGTTGAATTTGACAACCTTCTTCAGGGGTTAATACGGCCCGGCGGGCATATCCGAGGGTCGCTCTACTATCCGTATGCCTATGTATCGACCACAAGGTATTGCCTGACCGCAAGCTGTTTATCCGCCGAACCGGCCATGCGAAGTATCGCGTCCTGCGATAAGGAATGCGGTCAATTTTCGTTCTCGCTTTCGCATAAAAGCATGCCGGTTGAACTGATTATGAAGGGAAATACCCAGTTTTTCGAGAATACGGAGCTGCCCGGTAATCTTGAGGAATTAAATATAGACCGTTTGGTTTATCAGCCCGATATCCCGATGTAATAGAGGAGTGCGCGCATGGAGTTTAGACGCCTGGGAAGGACAGGGCTTATGGTTTCAAGTGTGGGACTCGGGTCCGGAAGCAGGATGTTCATGGAGCGGGGGTTCAAGGGGCCCGACGCGCCCGTCGACGTTGTAAGGCGGGCGGTTGACGCGGGCATGACTTTCATCGATACCGCGAGGACGTATTACAACAGCGAAAATATTGTGGGTGAAGCGGTTAAAGGGCAGAGGGACCGCTGCGTGCTCGCGACCAAGACCTGCATCAGGAAAGGCGCCGGAGTCCTTAAGGATGTGGAATTGAGCCTCGTGAACCTTAAGACAGACATAATAGACCTGTATCAGCTGCATAACATAGATTTCGAGAATGAATTAAAGGCCGTTACGAGCCCCGGCGGCGCTCTGGGCATGCTTAAGAAAGCGAAGGAAAACGGCAAGATCCGCAATATCGGCGTTACAGGGGTTAACCTGAAACTCATGGCGGAATGCGTTAAAACCGGAGAAATCGATGCCATACAGATACCTTTCGATTTCATAAAAAGGGATGAAACCGAAAAACTCATTGACCTGGCCCGCGCGAAGGATGTGGGTATTATCATAATGAGGCCTCTGGCGGGAGGCGTTTTAAATGCCGGGGCGGCTCTGGGATTTTTGCTGAGTTACGGCATAACGACGGTGATCCCGAGTGCCAGCAGTATAGAGCATGTGGTCGCTAACGCGGCCGCGGGCGCTGACCCGAGCGGTTTGTCAGAGGCCGACCGTGCCCGGCTGCTGCCGGCAATGGGAGGCGGATTGTGCGTGGGCTGCGGGGCATGCGCGGGGAAATGCCCGCAGGGCATACCGATCACCGGAATCTTAAGATCGGCGTACTATCTGCCCCTCAGCCTTTCTTACGCGCGGGCGCTTTTTAAAAAACTCGGCAGGCTCGGGGAATGTACTTCCTGCGGCGAATGCGAGAGGGCCTGTCCTTACGGAGTGCCGGTGGGCGCGAAGATAAGAGAAACTCTGATGGTTTTCTCCCGTTCGCGCGTTGAAGGATTGTTGACTGACATGGCGAGGAAAACAGGCCTGTACGATAAACTAAGGAATATTTATTTCACGGGAATAAAGATGCCTGTGCCGAGACGGTGAAAAAGGATCTTCATGAATATCGCGCTTATCTCATTGTACGATATGGAAAACTATGCCTCGCGGGTGCTGGCGGCGTTTCTCAGGCGGCGCGGGCACAGGGTCGTAGAGGTATATTTTAAGCACTGGACCAATAATTTCATGGAGTGGCCCAAAGAGCGCGAGCTGGCGGCCCTGGAGAAAATATTGAAAAAATACTCGGTAGGGCTCGTAGGGGTAAGCGTCCGGGCGTCGGCCTATCATAAAGTCGCCGAGCATATTACAAAAAGGGTAAGATCCGCTACGGACGCGCCCGTGGTATGGGGAGGGATTCACGCGACCCTTGTTCCGGAAAAGTGTATCGAGGCCGCCGATATAGTCTGTATCGGTGAAGGCGAGTACGCTATGGCTGAACTGGCGGAGGCGCTCTCAAAAGGCGGGGATATATCGCCTATAAAAAACTTATGGGTCCGCACAAAAAAAGGCGTAGAAAAAAACGACGTAAGGCCGCTTATACAGGACCTTGACACCCTGCCGTTCAGGGATTTCACTTCAGGGGATAAGTTTTATATCAATGGACGGACGGTGGCGCAGGGGGATCCACTGGTCGGCGAGACCATGTGCAGGATTATGATTTCCCGCGGCTGCGTGTATGACTGCAGTTTCTGTTATAACAGCGCCCTTAAGAAGATTTATTCAGGCAAAGGCCGTTACTACCGCTACAGGAGCCCGGGCAGCGTGATCCTGGAGATAAATGAGATCCGCGGAATTTTTAAAAAGCTGAAGAGGATAATGTTTGACGATGAGGTGTTTGTTTTCGACAGGGATTGGACAGAAGAATTTTTAGAGCGGTATAAGCGTGAGGCCGGCCTGCCCTTTGAATGTTTTTTCGGTCCTAAGGACGTCAATGATGGCTACATCGGCAGGCTCAAATCCGCAGGGCTCGATACGGTCTACATGGGAGTCCAGAATACGGAGCGGATAAACCGCGACCTCTACCGCAGGCCCATATCCGACGCCGAGGTTACGGATGCGGTCAACGTGCTGCGTAAACTCGGCATAAACGCGCGGTACCAGTTAGTGCTGGATGATCCTGTATCGACGAGCGAGGATAAACAGAAGCTATTAGACCTGGTCATGAGTTTTCCGCGGCCTTTTGAGCTTTATCTGTTTTCCATGACGGTATTTCCGGCTACAGAGCTGGCTGAGCGCCTTGTGAGGGATAAGGTGATAGAGGAAAACGACGTTGAGGGGCCGTGCGCCGCGAAAACATTCCGGCAGTACAGGGTTGACTTGAGTTATCCCCGGCGAAAGGAAGATGTCTTCTGGATCAGCCTCATCGTGCTGGCGTCTAAAAATTTTATCCCGCGAAGTTTCATAAAAATGCTTTCGAAAAATAGGTTCCTGATGCGGCATCCCCGGCCGCTGGCTGTGTTTGCCCAGGCATGTAATCTGATGAAGATGTGCCTTGTGGTGATGGGCATGGCCGCTCGGGGGGAAATATCGGCTAAATTAATGAAACAATGGCTTAATCCGAGGTCTCTTATCACTCAATGAGGGCATGATGCGTACCATTAGGCGGTTAATGAGGCTTGTAAACGCGTTTACTTTCGGCAAGGGGCCGGTCTATGCGCATTACGGGATAACGCACAGGTGCAATCTTTACTGCCGGATGTGCGGCGTCCGTGAGAGCGGCGACCCGCTGAAAGAACTGTCTCTCGTCGAGATCCGCGCCCTGGCGCGTATCTTGCGGTCTTCGGGTGTGATATATGTAAGTATCGGCGGGGGAGAACCTTTATTAAGGGATGACCTGCCGGAGGCGATTCGCGCCTTTTCGGATAACGGGATAACGGTGCGCCTACTTACAAACGGTACCATTGTTACCGGAGACAGGGCAAAAAAACTGGTTTCCGCGGGGCTCAGGAACGTTTCTGTCTCGCTGGATACGCTGGATCCGGAAGAGCAGGATTCTATTTGCGGCGTAAAGGGCGCGTGGGACAGGATAATGGACGCAATTTTTATTTTTTCGGGCCTTATTCCGCGAAGGGCCGGGATCCTCCTTATCAATACTGTCGTATCGCCGGTCAATATCGCGAAATTGCCCGGCCTCGTAAAGTTTGCGGAAAAGAAAGGGTGGTTTGTTTCGTTTGTCCCCATCGAGGCCTGTAAAGGATCGGATATGGTATTCGCGGAAAGCGACCATGGCATTATTGACAAAAGCTATGATACTCTTATCGGCATGAAAAGTGGGGGCAGCCCTATTTTCAATTCTTCACTGTTCCTGGAAAAATCCGGGCAATTCTTGAAGCATAAAAAAAAGAATTGGGAGTGTGATGCCGGGCGGCTTTATTTTTCCGTCAATCCGGCCGGTGGCATGTCGGTATGCCATGCCTTTGGCCCCGAGTGTTCACTGTCAGAGGCCGGTGCCGTTAAACTACCGCGCGGGCAGGCGTTTGAGGCGCGGCGGTCAGAGTTGATCGGCGGCTGCCGCGGGTGCATGCGGCCGTACTGGGCAGAGGTGAGTTTTCTTTTCAATGACAGGAGAAGTTTCATGGAAATGGC
>JBDRBZ010000152.1:0-2703 GCA_043822175.1 Candidatus Omnitrophota bacterium | reverse complement strand
CCTGACCGGCGGAGAACCGCTTCTGCGCGAAGATATTATTGAGATAGTATCCTACGCCTCCGGCAAAGGCCTCACGGTCGGCGTTACTACCAATGGGACGCTTCTCTCGGAAGATGCGCTCAAGGCGCTTGTAGATGCCGGCACGCGTTCTATCGCGCTTTCGATGGACGCGCTCGAGGCGGAATACGACGATATTCGCGGAGTTCCGGGTTCCTTTCAAGCTGTAAGAGAAGCCGCGTCCCGCCTCGCAGGGTTGAAAAAGACGGGCCGGATCGACGCATATGTGAATTTCACGCTCATGAAAGGGAACATCGGCCAGCTTAAATCCGTCAAGGCGCTCGCCGACGGGTTAGGGCTGCCTGTGCATATATGCCTTATAGACCGGCATTCTGCTGTATTCGACGTGCCGGAAAATTCCACTTCCAACAGGATACACCCCGAAAAAGACATGGCGGCGCTTAAAGACCTTACGCAGTTTCTTGGAGCCGAAAAAGCGCGCAAGCCCCATACCCTGATACTGAATTTTCCCGGCATCGAATTTATAAAAAACTATTTTCGGGACCCCGTTCAGAAACAGATACCCTGTGTGAGTTCGCAGGACAGGATAATCATCGGCGCCTCCGGCGACCTATTCGGGGGGTGCCTGTCGATGGGGACATTCGGGAACGTTAAAGAAACCCGGCTTAACAGGCTACTGGCCGATACCGGGTACCGGAACACGAAGCAAAATATGTATTATAAGCGCTGCATGGGGTGTTCATGCGGCTACATGTTTAACATAAACATGCATCCCGTGTCCGTTATTAAAGATCTCGCTTCCAGGATACGCAACGTTATGTTTTCGCAATGAACGCGCCGAAAGAGAAGTTCGCCATCATTATATCGACGAAAGACAGGCGCGATGAGCTGATGCGGCTGCTGGGCATGATCGCCGTTCAAAAGGCTCGTCCTGATCAAGTTGTCGTGGTAGACGGGGGCAAGGTTTCTCTCGGGCACGATATCGGTAAACCGTTTGATTTCCCCGTCGATTACGTGCGGTTTGTCCCGGCTTCACTGCCCGCGCAAAGGAATGCCGGCATCAGGGCGTTGCGTGATGATATAGCGCTTGTCTTTTTTCTCGACGATGATATACTTCTTGAGGATGACGCTCTGGAAAACATGATGGCTTTCTGGAAAACTGCGCCCGATGATGTATGGGGTGCGGGGTTTAACAATACTGAAGACAGATACGGGCCCCCTACGCTTACCGAGAGGGTATTTCTCGTTAACGCCGATTCACCGGGGAGGATACTTCGTTCCGGATTTCAAAGCAAATTATGTTCGTTGAAAGAAGCCGCGCCGGTAGAATGGCTGCCCGGCTACGGCATGACATACCGCAGGAGCGTTTTTGAAAAATTCGGTTTCGATGAATGGTTCTCCGGATATGCCCGTTATGAAGACGTGGATTTCAGCTACCGCGTAAGCCGCGGGCATAAACTGTTTCTGGCCTCCGATGCGAAGGTCCGCCATCCGAACAGGCTTGAGGATTTGAGTTTCAGTTTCCGGCTCGGCAGGATGGAGTTTCTGAACCGGCTCTATTTCGTGCGCAAGAATAAGCTGTCTGTCTTTCTCTGCGCATGGGCGCTCTTCGGTATTTTTGTAAACAATGTTCTTAAGGGCGCCGTATTTTTTAACAGGCGCTGTCTTCTCAGGGCAGGCGGGAGTATCGCCGGGCTCTGGAGCGTTATAGCGCGCAATAGTATATAAAGGGGATTTGAGAAGAGATGAATGTCTTATTGGTAAGGCCGCCCAGTTCCAAGGCAACGGTTATAATGCCCAACCTTGGCCTTGGATATCTTGCGTCAGTGCTTCGTAAAGACGGGCACAATGTCGCCATCCTGGATTGCGTCAAAGAGAAGATGGACCACAGCCGTTTTGAAAAATATCTTGCCGGACGAAAGACGGACGCACTCGGAATCCAGGTCTTCACATGCGATTTCAGCTCATCGAAGGAATGCCTCGATCTTGTCAAAAGACTGGACAGAAATACAGTCACTTTCGTGGGAGGGCCGCATCCTTCGGGAGATCCTGCCGGCACGCTCGATGGTTTTACGAACGCCGACTTTGCCTTTGTGGGGGAATCGGAACTGGGGCTGCCTAAGTTATTGTCGCGGATCGCCCGGGGGGTCAAATCGCAGCTGGACGATATCGAGGGGCTTGTGTACCGGAAGGATGGCGCGGTAATCGTCAATAAACACGGCCGCATTGCGGATCTCAACACAATACCGTTTCCGAACTGGGACCTGATAGACCCGCGTACCTATCCAGCCTCGCCACACGGCTCTTTTACCAAGAGATTGCCCACGGCGCCCATCATTACAACGCGCGGATGTCCGTTTGAGTGCACCTATTGCGGGGTCAGGACCACTACCGGCCGCGGTTTTCGCATGAGGAGCGTCGATAACCTGATAGAGGAGATAAAATACCTGCGCGATAGATTCGGGATCAGGGAAATACATATCGAGGACGATAATTTCACAATGAACAGGGCGCGGGTGATAGCGTTTTGCGAAAGGATAAAGAGCGAAGGTATCGATATAAGCTGGGCCTGCCCGAACGGGGTCAGGCTCGACACTCTGGACGAGGAGCTCTTAAGGCATATGGAGTCGGCCGGATGCTACTCTTTCGCGGTAGGCTTCGAGTCGGGGGCCCCGCGGGTGCTAG
>JBDRBZ010000151.1:0-8875 GCA_043822175.1 Candidatus Omnitrophota bacterium | reverse complement strand
TTTCTCTGCCCTGGATGTCGCGCCTACAGAGCGCCATATAGAGAACGCAGTGGACTGTGTGATAGAGTCATACAGGGCCAATCGTGATGCGCGCCCGGATAACAGGATACTCGTCCAGGCGCAGACCGAGCGTGTCGACATAAGCGGTGTTGTCTTTACCCGGCAGATAGAGACTAACGCGCCTTATTATGTCATTAATTTCGACGCGGAGACAGGCAGGACAGATACGGTTACGGGCGGCCGCGAGGGCAGGACCATATACGTATCGCGTTTCAATAAGTTTCCCGTAGAAAAGAAGTGGGTCAGGCTCCTGTCCGCGGTAAAAGAAATAGAGGATTTTTTCCCGGGCCGGACGCTGGACATAGAGTTCGCGCTTACAAAAAGCGGTAAAGTGGTTATATTCCAGGTTCGGCCGCTCGCGGCGAACAGGAAGAAGAGTATGCCTGACGACTCTGCGGTTAAGGACCTGCTCAGTGACATGTCAGAGAAGTTCGCAAGGTATTCGGGGCGTGAGCCGCATCTGGCCGGCAAACGGACGATCTTCGGCGACATGCCTGACTGGAACCCGTCTGAGATTATCGGCAGCAGGCCCAATACATTGGACTATACGGTTTACAGCTTTATCGTCACCGACGATATCTGGCACCAGGCGAGGGGTTCTCTCGGGTATTATGACGTTTATCCGGCCGAGCTCATGGTGTCTTTCGCGAAGAAACCGTATATAGATACGCGCGCGAGTTTTAATTCGTTTACGCCGGCTTCTATTGACAGGAAATTGCGCGAGAAACTCGTAAACTTCTACCTGGATAAGCTTGAGGAGAATCCCGAGCTTCAGGATAAGGTGGAGTTCGAGATACTCTGGACGTGCTATGATTTTTCGGCGCCGGGTGAGATACAAAAGCTTAAGAGGCGCGGTTTCCGCGGCGCTGAGATAAAAAGCTTTATAGCGGCCCTCCGCGCGCTGACAAACGATATTCTCAAAAGGTATCCCGCGATAACCGGAGAGGACATGTCTCAGGTGAAATTACTTACGGCCAGGCGGGACCTGATGATGAAGGCTTACCGGAAAAACGCCAGGACGCCCTGGAACAGCCTGCGCACCGCGTACAACATACTGCAGAACTGCAAAAAGTTCGGGACCTTCCCGTTTTCGAGGCAGGCGAGGATAGCGTTTATCGCCAAGGCCCTCCTAATGAGCCTCAAGCGGGAAAATGTGATAAGCGAAAGTTTTTACCATGATTTCCTGAACTCGATAAGGACCGTGGCTTCGGTGTTCAATGATGATTTCAGGCGGCTTGAAAGCGGCAGATTGAAACGTTCGGAATTTATCGGGAGATACGGGCATTTGCGAGCCGGGACGTATGACATAACCTCTCCGAGGTATGACGAGATGCCGGGATTGTTCAGCCTGAAAAGGCCGGGCAGGGGCGCGTGCGGGAGGCCCGAGGTCAAATACGTAATACCCCGGAGGGTGTCGCGCGCGGTTTCTCTGATTATGAAAAGGCACGGGCTCTGCGGGGACGGCGCTTACATGTTCGATTTTATAAGGCAGGCCATACAAAACAGGGAGTGCGCGAAATTCGAGTTTACGCGAAGCCTGAGCGACGCCCTCGAGCTTATCGCCGGGGCCGGGGCCATGCTCGGGTTTAAGCGGGATGAATTGTGCCATGCGGATTTGCCGACGCTGATGAAGTTCAGGAACCCCGAGCGCGCCGACGCGGCCTATGCCCGCAAAATCATCGGGCAATCCGTCGAAAGGCACAGGAAGGAAAGGCAGTGGTATGACGCGGTCATCCTCCCTCCTGTCATAGCCCGCGAGCGGGATTTGTATGTGGCCCGGCCTTATGCCGCCATACCTAATTTTATAACGCGCAAATCCGTGAGCGGCAAGTCGCTTAAGTTCGATGAGATTAAGCGCGATGTCAGGGATATAATGTCCGGAAACATCCTTTTGCTCGAGAACGCGGACCCGGGATTTGACTGGATATTCACTAAAAACCCACTGGGTATTATTACCAAATACGGCGGCGTGGCGTCGCATATGTCGATAAGGTGCGCCGAGTTCGGCATCCCGGCTGCCATAGGCTGCGGCGACGGTCTGTACGATAAGCTTTTAAAATCGGATGTTGTCACGCTTGATTGCGGCAGGAAGGTCGTGAGGCCGGCCGCGCTATGACGAGAGGGAGATGTATGGACGGTAAGATAAGAGCGGGCATTACAATGAGAATAGTAAAGGCGGATAACTATGATGAGACGCGGGACGCTATCTCTCATGACTGGATGGCCTTTCTCGGAAATATCGGTTTTACGCCGGTTCTTATTCCCAATAGCCTCGAAGACCCGGCCGCGTATTTCAGTGCCGAAAAATGCGGGATACTCATACTTTCAAACGGTGAGGATGTGCGGCTGGGCAGGGGCCCGGACGGCAAATTTACCGGGACCGAAAGGGACATGACAGAGGCTCAACTGCTTAAGTACGCGATAGACAACGGTGTCCCGGTATTGGGCGTGTGCCGCGGGATGCTGTTCATAAATGTATTCCTGGGCGGGAAGCTCACGGGGGGGGTGTCCGGACACGTGACGCCTTCTCACACGGTCGAGATTATGAACTGTTATTTTAAAAGCCTGTACGGGGAATTCTCGTTAAATACCAATTCTTACCACAATACGGGGATAGAAAAAGAGAATCTGGCAGAAGGGCTTCTGCCGTGGGCCACCAGCGGCAATATGGTCGAGGGCTTTTATCACGGGGAGTATCCGATAATGGGCATGCTGTGGCATCCGGAACGGGCCGGCGAAAGCGGCGCGAAGGACATGGAAGTGATAAGAAAGTTTATGGAAAAGGCCGTGACCGTGAGGAGGGAGCGCGTATGAAGGCCCTGATACTGGCCGCGGGAGAGGGGAAGAGACTTAAACCGTTTACGGATACGAACCCGAAATGCCTTCTGCCGTTCGAGGGCAGGAGTATCCTGGATTGGCAGGTTGACGCCATGCGGCTCGCGGGCATATCCGGGATAATATGCGTTAAAGGCCATATGGCGGATAAGATCGCAAGGGATGATATCAAGTATTACGTGAATGACCGTTACGCGTCCACAAACATGGTGGAGACGCTTTTTACGGCGCGTCCCGAATTTACGGACAGTATCGTTGTTTCGTACGGGGACATCCTTTATACCGCGGACGTGCTGAAGGCGGTAACGGGGTCCGTGCATGACATAGTCGTGGCTGTGGATGATAATTGGGAATCTTACTGGAAGGCGCGTTTTGAAGACCCGATGACCGATGCCGAGGCGCTTAAGATGGACGGCAGCGGCAGGATAAGCGTTATCGGACAAACGCCGTCTAAATTATCGGATATTCAGGCGGGGTATATAGGCCTGATTAAATTTACGAAGCGCGGGCTGGACATGGCAATCGATTCGTACGCGCGCGCTGCGGAAACCGAATCAAAGGGCGGCAGGCCGTGGGGCATTTCTAGGCCGCTTGTAAAGGCGTACATGACAGACATGCTCCAGGGTCTGATCAACGAAGGTACCCCGGTTTATGCCGCGCGGGTAAAAAGCGGCTGGTTTGAGATAGATTCTATCCGTGATTATGAGCTGGCGAAAAGCATGTTTAGAAACGGCGATATCAGAGATACGGCTTCCGTATCTGGGAGGATATAATGTACAAGACGATTTTTCTCGGGACTATTGTAAGAAGCGGCGGATCGCTTCTGGCGCGGCTTTTCGACGGTCATCCGGAGATACTGAGTTACCCTGTGGAGGTGGGATTCCCGTTTGCGAATGGATTTTATCCTATTTTCGAAAGTTATGTAGGCGTTCCCAGCAAGATACCCGATTTAGACGGGATCCCTGATGCCGATGTGTATAGCCTTATGGGGATACCCAAAGCGAAACCCAAAGTGGCGCTGAAGTGGGGTAAGGAACATGCCGATCCCGTAGGCGCCCGAAAAAATTATCTGGAGAAGGTCTATTATGACACTGTAAAAACTGATTTTGATTTTGATAGGTTTATACAGCTTTTTGATGAATACAGGAAAGGCGCCAGGACCGTTGCCGGTCTGTATGACGCGCGGCACAGGGCATATTTTGAGGCGTGGGATAAAGGGAGGCATATAGGAGAGCCGAAATTTGTGCTGCTTCATGACAGCGGGGGCCTTTATCTTGCGGATGTGGCGAGGCTGTTTAAGGAATTTGAGGGGTCGGTTTTTATATTGCCGATACGGGATGTGATGGGGTATATAGCTTCAGAGAAAACAAGGCTGGCACGTAGATATTACGGAGCAAGGAGGTTTTCTTATCCGCCTTTCCCTAATTTTCTTGTAAGGGCTTTTACGGAATATGACCTCGATGCCCATATAAGAGGGTGGATGGTGGCATTTACGAGAGCCGTGCTGTTCCAGGAAAAATACGGCGTGAACGGAAGGTTCATCGCATATGGGCATTCGAACCTTATAAATGATACAGAGGGGACGATGAGGGCGCTGCTTAGGTCTGTGGGCGCGAGGTATGACGGGGTAGTTCTCGAACCTACGATAGGCGGACATATGTGGACAGGCAATTCTCACCAGGGCAAGCGAAAAGGAGTCAGTAAAGACCTTGAATCGTATTATCCAAAGGTATTAAGCGCTGAGGAGACTGATAAGATACGTGAAAAAGCAGGCGCCCTCATTGATTTTTTGAAATGCAGCAGGGAAACGCCGCTCGACCTCACTAAAATACCGAAAAAACATTTACCGGATTATGAGTACCAGAGGAAATATTTTGATGACGAGGAGAAGGCCGCGCTTTATTACGCGCTTATGAACACGGGCTGCAGGCGCGCCATGGTGAGGGTGCCGCCGGCATATTCGGTGCTGGCATTCCTGTATTCTAAGATGGTTCAGCTTATCCATATGCCGAGAATGTTGAAAATGAAATATTTCCCCGGGCTCGGGAAGCAGAATTATACGTAGGGAGACGGAGGGTATGAAATGGGGTCAGGTCTCAACATTCAACATTTCCCATTTATTGTTGATTGTTGAGACCTGACCCCAAAATCGGATTCGTGAGGAGGGACGGAGAGTGAAGAAAAGAGGGAAGAAAGACAAAGGGTGGGTGATACACCTGACGGGGATTTCCGGATCCGGGAAGACGACGCTCGGCCGGGCGCTCCTGAAGGCGCTTGCCAAAGAAGGCCCGAGGCCCGCTGATATCATCGACGGAGACATGTACAGGGATTTTGCGGGCATCGAGAAGGGATACGCGCCGGAAGAAAGGCTCGCCATAACAAAGGCAATGGCTTTCGCGGCTTTCAGGCTGGCGGAAAACGGCGTTGATGTCATATTCTGCAATATAGCCGGAAGTTATGAGGCAAGAGAATTCTTGCGTAAAAAATGGAAGAGGTATATACAGGTATTCCTCGATGCCCGGATAGAGGATTGCGTCAGGAATGATCCGAAAGGCGTTTACAGGAAGGTGCTGTCTTCGGGAACCCCCGAGTGTTACGGCATAGACGTGGCGTATGAGAAGCCGCGGAAACCCGACGTAACAGTTTACCCTTATAAGGAAAGCGCTGCGGCGAGCCTGGAGCGCGTGCGCGCGTATTTGCGCGGGAAGAAAGTGATCGGATGAATTTTGATCACATACGGAGGATTCTTACATGCCGGTAATGAAATACTGTACAAGATGTCTTGCGCCTGACACCAGGCCGAGGATCGGTTATGATGCCGAAGGGGTCTGCAACGCCTGCAGGCACGCGGAAAGAAAAAAGGCGACCATCAACTGGAAGGATCGCTGGTCCGAGCTCGAGAAGCTGTGCGACAAATACAGGCGAAAGGACGGTTATTTTGACGTCATGGTGCCGTGCAGCGGCGGCAAAGACGGCGGTATTGTGGCATGGAAGCTTAAATACGAGCTCGGGATGCATCCTCTGGCAGTGACATTCAGGCCGCAGGTCCCGACAGAGATAGGCAAGAAAAACCTGGAAAACTTTATAAGCTCGGGATTTGACCATATGCTTATCACGGCCCATCCGGAAAAGGAAATGCGCGTATCCAAGTACGGTTTTATAACCCAGGGCCAGCCGAAATTGTCAGCCATGATCGGGCAGACGACTGCGCTCGCGCAGATAGCGGTCAATATGAACATACCGTTTATCGTGTACGGCGAAGAAGGCGAGAGCGAATACGGCGGGGTCGATACCATATCGCAAAAACACCATTTTACCAAGGAAGAAATTGTGGAAGTTTATTTCGAGAAGAACGCGCCCGAAGAGGTCGAGAAAAAAGCCGGGCTTTCCTCAAAAGACATGGTCTGGTGGTATTTCCCCGACCAGAAGAAGCTGGACGAGTCGGGCCTTATATGGGCGTACTTCTCGAGGTTCGAGGATTGGAATCCGTATGAGCATTACCTGTTCGCGAAAAAGCACTGCGGCTTCCAGGCCCTGCCCGAGAGGAGCATAGGGACCTACACCAATTTCGCGCAGCTCGACGATGACATGCAGGACCTGCACGCTTATATGATGTTTATAAAGTTCGGTTTCGGGCGGGCTACGTCAGACGCGTGCATAGATGTGAGGAGGGGCGCGCTGGACAGGAAACAGGCGCTTGCGCTTGTAAGGCGATATGACGGCGAATATCCTGAACGGCTTATTCCGGTATTTCTCGATTATTTCAAGATGACCAAGGAAGAATTTGACGAAGTGCTTGACAGGCTGGCTAACAAGGAAGTCCTGCGCAAGGTTGACGGCATATGGAGGCTGAAGGAGCCGGCTTATTGAGGTTTGGGCTGTGGGCTGTGAGAAGAGGGTGAAATGATAGGGATAGTAAATTACAGAATGGGCAACATACGGTCGGTGGTGAACGCGCTTGAGTATCTCGGCGAGGAATCAAAGGTCATAGATACGCCCGAACAGATCCTCAAGGCCGATAAATTGATATTGCCGGGCGTGGGCTCTTTCAGGGTGGCGATGGAACACATAAACGCGATGGGGTTTTTCGACGCGTTGAACGAGGCGGTTATAGGTAAAAGGGTCCCCATACTCGGTATCTGCCTGGGCATGCAGCTTCTGGCCGAGGACAGCGATGAAGACGGACTAACTCCTGGTTTCGGGTGGATACCCGGAAATGTGCGGCGTTTCCCGGTGGAAATATTGGGCAAGAAGGTGCCGCATATAGGTTTTAACACGGCTGTTTTCGACCCCGGCAGGCGCGGACTTTTCGGGAGGCTGGGAAGACAGGCGGATTTTTATTTTGTGCACAGTTACAGGTTCGTGTGCCGTAAACCCGAGAGGCATGTGTCTTCATGGACGCTGTACGGCGAGCGGTTTGCCTCGAGCGTGGAAAACGAAAATATATACGGCATGCAGTTTCATCCGGAAAAAAGCCAGTCAAATGGCCTGACTGTGCTCAGAAATTTCTGTGATATGTAAGGCAGGGGTATAAGACATGGCCAAAAACAGGCTTATATTTACGCTCCTCTTAAATAAGGGGACATACATGCTGAGCAGAAACTTTTCACTGCAGGCTGTCGGCGACCTCAACTGGATCAAAGAATACTATAACTTTAACGCGATATCGCATTCTATCGACGAACTGATGGTGCTGAACGTGGAAAGGGGCGCGAAGGGAGTAGAAGGTTTTGCCGCGAATATGGCGGAACTCAGCCGTAATTGTTTTATGCCGGTGGCGGCCGGAGGAGGCATACGGAGGATCGAGGACGCCTACCGCATCCTTGATGCCGGGGCCGATAAACTTGTCGTGAATACGCCGATCCTGAAAGACCCGGAGCTGGTGAAGCAACTCGTCAGGACTTTCGGCAGCCAGTGCGTCGTGGGCTCGGTCGATTATAAGGAGACAAAAGAAGGCAGAATAGAGGTGTTTACGCGCGACGGCGCCGAGTCTGCCGGTATTTCGGTTAATGACGCGGTCATGTTGGCGAAAAGACTGGGCTGCGGCGAAATATATCTCACGTCCATGGACAGGGACGGCACGGGTGAGGGGCTTGACCTGGAAATGATAAGGCGCGTATCAGCGATGACCAATGTCCCGCTTATAGCCTCGGGCGGGGTAGGGAAATACGGCCATTTTGTGGAAGGCATCAAACTTGGCAATGCAGATGCCGTTTCGACCGCCAACCTTTTTAACTTTATAGAGGACGGGCTTATCGAGGCAAGGGCGGCCATGTGTGACTCCGGTTTGGATATGGCTGTATGGGATTTCGGGTTTAAGAGAGATGATTTTAACAAAGTTCCGGTAATGAAAGGAGAATAGCATGATAAGGCCTGATATCGAACAGTACTTTGACGAAAATGCCATGTCATGGGTGAAGGACGCTTATGACGAGGAAGGGTATAATTTCCCTACGGGACTGCATAGGACCAGGATAATCAATAAGGTTATCGCCGCCGCGAAGAAGCCCATGAAGATCGTAGATCTGGGCTGCGGCGGGGGACAACTCGCGCTTGACCTTGCCGAGAAGGGGCATTCCACGGTAGGCATGGATCAGTGCGCCGAAATGATAAAGATATGCGAGGATAACAGGAAGAAAAGATCACCCGAGGTTCAGAAAAGAACGGCTTTTGTGTGTTCGCCGCTGGAGAATAATACCCTCGAGCAAGGCTCGTTCGAAGCTGTGACTGCCATGGGTGTGATCTATTATTTTACGGATGACCTTTTCTTCAGTGTGGTGAATAAACTGCTCAAGCCCGGCGGGATATTCATGGTTTCATGCAGGAACAGGCTTTTCAACATGGTGAGTATCACCCACAGGACTGAAAACGAGATAAGCGCCGGCGGCGCTTTGGGTCTTGTAGAGGAGATAGAGGCATTGTACGAAAAAGTCCCTGTGAAAGAGGCCGAGGAATTTGTTAAGAGGCTTAAAGGGATTAC
>JBDRBZ010000150.1:0-13183 GCA_043822175.1 Candidatus Omnitrophota bacterium | reverse complement strand
CGTTCACAGGCACAGGCCAAAACCGCCGGAGGGCCGGGATATGAAGGGTATGAGGTATGGTTCACGTTTAAACCGTACGGAGAAATAAAAGAAGAATGGGCAAAAGGTGTTGTCACGAAAGAACACCTTTTTCAGCTGTACAATTCCTGGTATCCGGGGCCCCGGTATATTAAAAGGTACAACATAAAACCGGGCGCGCAGTACAAAGCCGTCCTCCAGGTGATAACCAAGGGAACTTCCACGCCGATCCTGTTTGACTTCAAAGATCTTAAAAAAGACGATTATTTCGAAACGGTAAAGCCGGGAGAGTAATGCTTATTTTCAGGAAAATATTATTCTACGTATTTGTGCTTATTTACGTGATAGCCTGCCCGATTATCATCCTGTACGCGTACGGATATATACTTAAGCCGCAGATAAATGAACCTGTCGTGGTGACGGGTGACATTTCCCTGGCCTCGCTTCCTACAGGCGCGTCGATCTATCTAAACAGCACGCAAACGGGCATGACAACGCCCGTGCTTATAGATAAACTGCGGCCCGGCAAATATTCCGTTGAGATAAGCATGGATGGATGGCTGCCGTGGGCCGCTGACTTTCCTGTCAAAGCGGGTAAGGTCACTGTGCTGGAAGATATCCTGCTCGTTCCGCGCGAACCCGACATAAGCGCCCTTACGAGCAAGCCGCTTATGAATCTCCGGCCTGTCAGCGGCAAGGTGTTTATTGTGGCGGAGAGCCCGGCCTTAAGCGATTACTTTGTTTTTGACACAAAGGTCGGCGAGGGCATTCCGGTCGTGTCGGGGGATTCGGAATATGCCGGATGCGAGGTCAGGGATATTCACACCGTGGAGGGCAGCGCTTCGGTTGTTTTCGAGGTTATGTCGGGAGGCGTTAAAAAATTTATATGGGCCGGCTATGACGGCACAGAGGTAAAGGTAAAGGATATTACGGATGTAGTACCCGGCGACATGCGCTGGCTGACGTGGGACCCTAACGCCGATAATGTGATTTTTTCTTTCGGTAACGGCAGGATCAGCTACATTGACGTAACGTGGGGCGGGGTCTATCCTGACTTTGTGACCGGGGCCAGGGGCCTGGGCGTGAATAACCGGCAGGTATATGTTGTTTCCGATGACTGCGCCGTCTATTCGGTAAATTATGACGGAAAGGTGAGCGGGTACATGCTTGACGACGAAGAGCTCGGGAAATCGGTTTTCGGCGAAACAGAAAGTTTCAGGATAATGGCGTATGCAAACAATATATTCGTATTCCTCGGCGATGACGGCCGGCTTATAACCAATCATCTGCCTTATCTTTTCGCGGATAAAGTGGCCGGTGATATCAAATTCAGCGGCGATAAAGGGACATTGATGTTCAGGACCAAAACGTCTATAGGGACGGTTGATTTCCTGGACGAAGACATCTCAGGGGTGTTTGAGAAGGGGCCCAAACTTGTGTGGGTCAAGAAAGACGGCTCTGATATAAAAGACATATTCTGGGCGGATAAGGGGTCGCATGCGCTCTGCCTCGATAAAGGGGTTGTGTCGCTTATAGATGTGCAGTATGACGGCGTGCAGATCGTGAATACCCTGACCGCCGTTAAAGATAATACCGGCGTGGCCTATGATGATGATCCGGGGATCCTCTATTATCTCGACGCGCGTACAGGCACGCTGATGTCGCTTAAGGTCATACCTGACCAGAATCCGGCAAAAAGGAGCAACCGGTAAAGATGCAGTTTAACTTTTCGAGATACGGGCTGACGGCGGCTCAGGAAAGGGTCCAGCGCTTTTTTGAGATTGTCCCGGGGTTTACGAGCTGGGCCATTATTGTCGGCATGACAGTCCTTGCCGTGGTCAGGCCGGCGATAGCCGCGGTGATAATAATAGCCTTTGATTTCCACTGGCTGCTCCGCCTTTTTTACATTACGATATTTTTGGTCCTTTCCTATAACAGGCTTACGATAGAGAAAGAAACAGACTGGATGGCGAGGGTAAAGGGGCTCGATGACATCGATTCGCTGATAGAGGGATTGAACAAACCGGTACCCGGGGAGGATGCCAAGGCTAGGCTTTCCGGGTTTTTTTTCAGGAAACAGGCGCAGTCCATCAAAGCCAAAAACATGGTTATGCCGAAGTCAGGTGACATATATCACCTTGTGATCGTGCCCGTAGCGAAGGAGACAGAGGATATCGTGGAGCCGGATATAAAGAGCATAGCGGAAAACACATTTCCGGCTGACAGGATACTTGTAGTGATCGCGCTTGAGGAAAGAGCCGCCGATACGGTAAAACAGGGCATCCGGAATATACAGAGGCGTTATAAAGACAGATTTCTGGGGCTGGAAGTGGCTGTGCATGCCGACGGTGTCGAGGGTGAGGCCCGTGTAAAAGGCGCCAACGTCACCAACGCGGCAAAAGAGGCCAGGAAACATATCGAAGCCCGGGGGATACCGTTTGAAAACGTGATCGTTTCATGCTTTGATTCTGATACAGTGGTAAGTCCGGGATATTTCGCGTGCCTGACTTATAATTTCATGGTCTGCCAAGAGCGCCTGCGCGCGAGTTTTCAGCCGATCCCGGTTTACTACAATAATATATGGGAGGTGCCCGGGTTCGCGAGAGTGCTGGAGACGGGGTCCTCCTTTTTTCAGCTCGTTGAAAGCACCAATTCGGAAAAACTGGTTACGTTCTCGAGCCACAGCATGAGTTTTAAGGCGCTTGTTGACGTGGGATACTGGCCCGTTGATATGGTTTCGGACGATTCCGCGATTTACTGGAAGGCGTTTATGAAATTTGACGGCGATTACAGGGTAGTGCCGATGTATACTACCGTGTCGATGGACATAGTGGCGGCCGACTCGTGGTGGAAGACCATAGTTAACGAGTATAAGCAGAAAAGAAGGTGGGCCTGGGGCGTGGAAAATTTCCCCATAGTAATGAGGGGGTTTCTGGGCAGCAGGAAGATATCATTCTATACCAAGATCAGGCTGGGATTTAAACTTTTCGAGGGGCATATAGCCTGGGCGACATGGGCGTTCATACTGACGATTATCGGCTGGCTGCCCGTGATTTTCGCTTCAAGGGCAATCCGGCATGAGGTGATATATTACAGTATCCCCAGGATAACCGGCACCATTTTTAACCTTGCCACGTTGAGCCTTGTAATAAGTATTATCCTCAGCCTTTGCCTCCTGCCGAGAGATGACAAAATGCGGAACCCCCTGCTTAAAAGAATAGGTTTCGCGGTCCAGTGGATATTCATACCGTTTATCGCGTTTTTCCTGAGCGCGATTCCCGCCCTTGACGCGCAGACCAGGCTTATGCTGGGCAAACGCATGGAATTTTGGGTGGCTGAGAAGAAACGGGAACATAAAGTTTGAGGGTAATAATATCTCTTATCACTGTGCTTTCCCTGTGTCTGCAGGCGCCGGCCTCCGGTGAACCTGGGCCCGATGCCCGTCATATGCGCATAGGGACGACTTTCAGTCAGCGCCAGAGCTTATATCTTGAGCAGGACTGGGAAAAGGCCTACCTGGTCGTTCTCGACGTAGGGTTTGACATGGTGCGGCTCGGCGCTTACTGGGATGAGATCGAAAAGCGTGAGGGGGAGTACGATTTCAGCGTCCTGGACTGGCAGGTGAACGAGGCCCGGAAAAGGGGTATACCCGTGCTTCTGACGGTAGGGATGAAGGCGCCCCGATGGCCTGAATTTTTTATTCCTGAGTGGGTAAAGGCGCGCGCGAAAATCAGGTTTGGGACCGATGTCTCGAAAGACGCTTTTTTGCGGGACAAAACCCTTAAATTCATACGCGAGACTGTGCTGCATTTTAACGGGAATGAAGGCGTCGGGTACTGGCAGGCTGAAAACGAGCCCCTGGACAGGTCCGGACCGGACATGTTATGGATCGGCCCGGATTTCCTTAAACAGGAGGCGGAGTTGATACGGTCTCTGGATACCGGTAAAAGGCCGGTTGTCGTAAATATTGCCACGTATCCCAATAAATTTCTTTATTTCATGTCAAGGCTCGGTTCCGGTACAAGCCCGTTACAGGACGCGCTTTCGATCTGCGACATACTGGGAGTGAATATATATCCGGTTGTAGGGCATAAGCTATGGTGGATAAAGCTGTATTTTTGGACGCATTCGCATGAAAGGGAGGAGCTTTTTTCGCATGTTATGACCGAGGCCGGCCGTTGGGGTAAGGATGTGTGGGTTACCGAACTGCAGGCCGAGCCGTGGGAACCGGGAGAGCTTGTTCATAAGGGGGAGGGCACCCCTATCACGGCTTCGCCCGACATGACCGAAACCGCGTTGGATGAACTTGACGCCTCGGGTATCAATACGGTATTACTCTGGGGCTGTGAATATTGGATCTACCGTGTGGCAAGGTACAAAGATAAGGGATGGTGGCTTAAGTTTTTTGATATTCTCAGGGAAAAGAATAATAAAATGACAAATGTAACCGTAAAGGAAAGGAGAGAGAAGCGATGAAAAAAATTATCATCAACACAGTTGCCGCGGTATTGTGCGGGCTTGTTATCCTGATCGTGTTTAAGAATATAATAATCAGATTTTCAGCCGAACACATCGTAGAACACATTACAGGCCTCCAGCTCAGGATGGAAAGCCTGAAAGTGGGCATCCTGAAGCCCGTTATCGACATAAGGGGCCTCAGGCTCATGAATCCTCCCGGCTATGAAGACAAACAAATGATGGATATGCCGGAATTTTATGTTGACTATGACCTGCATTCCGTTCTGGAAGGCAAACCTCATTTTCGTCATCTCGGCATAAACCTTGAGCAGTTTACGGTCGTAAAGAACGCGAAAGGCGAACTGAACCTTAACGCCCTTACCGCGGTCAAGGACGATTCTGCCGCCGCCAAGGCCCCGTCGCAGAAAAGCCGGTTTCCGGTCAGGATCGATATCCTCGATCTTAGAATAGGCAAGGTGGTGTACAAAGATTACTCCAAGGGCTCAAAACCCCAGGTCCAGGAATTTCCCATTAACATCAACCAGAGGTTTACCGATATTTCGGACGGATACTCCGTAGTGAGAATACTTATCGTGAAGGCGCTCAAGAATACGGCGATAGCCCAGCTAACGGATCTTCCCATGCGCATCATGGAAGGGGATGTATCCGGCATACTGAGCGGCGCCCAGAATATAGTGGGAAGCAGTGTTCTGAAAACGCTTGATATGACCAAAGGCGTGTCCGCGACTTTAGGCGGCGGAGCCGTTACCGCGACCAAGGCGATGGGCGATAAAGCCGTTAAAGGGATCGGGGGGGCCGTATCCAAGGTCGGCAATGTCGCCGGCGCGCTTGAAGGAGCGCTCGCCGGACCTTTCGGCGGCAAAAAAAGCCGGGCCGATGCCGCGACCGATGACGGGTCAGACCTGAAATAGTGATGTCAAAAAGAGCTGTATTCGCTGTATTCCTGTCACTTTTCGCCGCGATGGTCGGGCTCGGCGCCATCTGTCCGATCCTGCCCGTTATCGCGGGGAGAGTCGGCGCTAACGGCATCTGGCTCGGCATTATCTTTTCGAGCTTTGCGGTTTCACGCGGGATCTCCATGCCTTTTATGGGCAACCTGTCCGACCGTATCGGCCATAAGATACTGATATCTTCAGGGCTTCTTATACTCGCGGTTGTTTCATCTTTCTATATATTTGCCCGCAATGTATACGAGTTTACCGCTGTGAGGCTTTTGCATGGAATCGCTGCCGGGATGATCATTCCGGTCGTTATGGCGTATGTCGGCAATTTTGTGACAAAAGGTAAAGAAGCCAAAAGCATGGGCATGTTCAACATGATGTTTTATTTCAGCGTGGCCCTGGGCCCGCTGCTCGGCGGGAATATCGGCGGAAGGTTCGGATTTGACGCTGTTTTTTACACACTGGCTGCCCTCAGCGGGACGGCGCTTATTTTCGCGGTCTTCTTTATCCCGGGCAGAAACAAATACGCTGTAACCGTCCCGAAGGGCGCGGAAAAGTTTAGAGACCTGATTAAGAGGGATACGGTAAAGGCGATACTCCTTATAACCCTCACCAATGCCATAAGGGTATCGGTCATCATGGCCTTTGCGCCGGTATATGGGGCAGAGATGGGCGTTAGTGAAGCGGGGATAGGCGTTGTAATATCGGTTTGCATTATGACAGCCGGGATTCTCCAGCCGTTTTTCGGGCATGTCTCTGACACAAAGCAAAAAAAATGGAAATTCCATCAAATAATGGCCGGCGCCGGCATAAGCACTGCCGGTTTTGCGGCCATACCGTTCTGCCATGGATTCGCAGCCATGATCGCGGCAAGCATAGTGATCGGATTAGGATTTGCGGTTACGACGCCTGTGACGACCGGGATTTCGGTTTTGATAGGCCACAGGATCGGCATGGGCGCATGGATGGGGGTATTTAACGCGTCCATGAGTGTCGGTACTGTGCTCGGTCCGCTCCTTGCCGGGGCCATTCTCGATGACTACGGCATCAAATCGGTATTCTTCATGATAAGCGGGATATCTGTTGCCGGCATAGGTATCTGTTACCACTATTTCTTAAGGAGACTTCGAACGGCCGCTTAATACAATATCTTTGTCAGATACTTAATGGTTGGCCAGGTAGTTTACCTGGCTTTTCTCTTTGGAGAAACGAAAAACCCGGGCAACGCGCCCGGGCTTTTCGTTGGAGGAGAAGTGATGTAGGGAACCTTTAATAAATTCTTTTCCAAACTTTTAATTAACTCCCTATCAACAACTAAAGTATACCTTATTTCAAATTTTTGTTGTCATAGCAATGTAACTTGACTGTAACAAGAATGTCACAATATGTTTGTGATATTACGCCGCAGATAGTAGGCGTTTTGCGAAGCGGTTGTACTGCCGGATTTTTTCTAGGGGGACTGGTCTTGCTTCGGGCAGGACCAGGTTTCGGAGGAACGACATTATTTCATGGACAGGAATAGTGAGTCCCAGGCCTGTCAGGGATAAATACTGTCTCTTGGCGAATTCAAGCATTGCCTTTTCGGCGTCATCATAGTCAGAATACTGGATATTCTCCCTTATGCTTGCCACTGACATGGCTATATTAAGGAGGGCCGGTATCCTTAGATAATAATATTCGTCTTTGGAAGCGTCTTTTCTTACAGGCGCGTTTATCCTGGCCGTACCGATACGCGCCTCATCGCTTTGAGATGCGTCCCTGTAACATGTGACGTTTATAAGGCCGTTTCCGGATGACGGCACTGTTATTATATTCGCTGGGTTTGAGACCCTGCTTTGGATGAGCTTCACGTATTCCTGTATGATGTCTTCGGCCGTGTACTGCGGATCAAGCCCCGTGAGTTCCTGCGAGAGCCGGTCTCTGTCATAGCGGATAACGTAGACTTTACCGTCGACTTCTGCGGACAGCTCCTCGGCATTTCTGACATCTCCGGCTGCGCCCGAATGTTCCATGAGGGATTCTATATATACATCGAACGCGTACCGCTGTTCCATGGCTTTTGCCGTCACGGCTTTTTTCCCTTCTGCGCCGTACGTAGCGGCAACGTATGAGTTATGCATTATGCGCTTCCACTTATCCGGCTCGTGGTAGTATATCGCAGAACACGTTCTGAATTTGGCATAAAGATCGGCCGGGCCGTTTATGTAGAATGACTCGAGGTCCTGTGCCGGGCCTTCGGGTGTGTCTTTTGTGTACGGTCCGATGAAGAAACCGCATCCCGTGCCTGTTCGGTCGTCATATTCGGTCATCCATTCGACCGGGCCGGCGCCCTCAATGGCGACATTGACGCCGCCGTTCAGGCCGCTGCGCTGGTCGGATGTGCCGCATGCCTCCATGAGCGGCTGGGGCATGTTTACGCAGATATCCGCGCCCAGCGCCTGCATCCTGAGAAGCGTGGGCGATGACCTTCTTACAAAGACCACTTTCCCGCGGAGTTCTTTTATGCTATCAGACCACCGGATGAAGTTCTGTACCCAGTTCTGCTCATACCCCGGGCCGCCGAGCACAAGCTGCATGCCGAGCCCCTTGATCGTTTCCGTGCCTTCGGGAAACAGGGCTTCCAGTACGGCATGTTTTGTTTTTGGTATGTCATAGGCTTCATGACGGGATTCTGTTATATGCTCATCCCACCAGGCAATTAGTCGCTCCTTTGTAATCTCCTCGTCGCGCGAAGCGCACATGGGATAAACTATAAATCTTAAAAGCGGATACTGGCTTTTGTATCCCGTTATCCGTCGTACTGCCCATACTGTGGGTTTGGACGGGTCAAGTTTTATAGTGGTTTCCTTTTCAACATAGTCCAGGGCTTCTTTTTTCGCCCGTTCATGGATGTCGCGCAACTCTTCCTCACTCGGGACACGGTTTTCGGACTGGCACTTAAGCAGTTCCGGGTATATCCATGTTTTCCCCGAGCCGTTAAGGATGGGGACCACCTTGCGGTCAAACCTGTCGGGATAAAGCGCTTTAAACAATTTTTCCGTGGCTATCGCGTGTTCTGCCGAGACCGCGTTAATGACATCGGCAAGCTGAAATGCGGCGTAGCAGTAATCGACTATGGTTTTATGATCACGCCGTGACAGAAATATCGTGCGGTAGTGTTCATGCCTGCTTTCGGGAATCCCGACCTGGTACATCATGCGGTTCAGCATCTGCTCCCTGTGTCGGTGAACGATGTCAGGCACCTGGTCGTGTCTCATCATCTCGCTCATGCCGGCCTCTCTCAGCATATCGTCCGGGACGAATGCCTCAAGGCCCTCGGGCACAAGGGTATGATTTGTGTATATTATGGCTGTGCCGTCAAAGAAGTTATCAGGATCAGACTTTGCCTTTGCCGCGGCCACCACGGTATGCGCTTCATTCAGATGCAGTATGTCGGGCGCGATCCCGAGCTTTTCCTTGAGCAGCCTATAGGCGGCTTTTCCGAAAACTATTTCCTGAGTATACCGGTGAAGGCGGTTACTTGTGTATAATTCGTCGAAGACGTTTGAAAGCAGGAGGTATACCCATGTGCCGCCGCGGCGTACTTTATAAACACTGACGCTTACGGGCACGTTTTCCGTGTGATTGGCGACTGCGTTCGGCTTTAATACGGGATCCTCTCCCCAGGCATATACTTTTATGTCATCCGCCCTGAACTGACCCTGCTTTATTATGCCGTCTGTCTCGAGTTCTCTTATGTGCTCGGCACCCAGAAAGACAGGTTCAAGGATGCCTTTTTTTATCAGGTCCTTGTAAGCGTCCCATTGATCTCTGCCGTAGCAATAACCCGGCTGTGCGCCGAAAGCGTTGACGCCTATATCGCTTAACGCTTCCAGCTTATCTCCCTGGTAAACTCCAAGCCCTCCTCTCATGTTCACATCGCGCACTATGGTATTCCCGGTATCAGGATTCACCAGCTCGGGAATGTGCCCCTCCATTGAGAGGGACGCCATTGTCTTCCCGACGAGATCCGGCGCGTGGTCGTGTATCCAGCTTTTGGAGCCGTCGTTTGCGGTATATGCGGTACCGCCTAAAGCGGAAGGCGCATGTTCTGTCACGCCGCCGGCACCTATGTTTAAATCTTTGCCGGTTTTGTGGTCGTAGAATATCTCGGAGACAGCTTCGCCGTAAACACGGTTGACCAGGCACCGCAGGTAGCCGAAATCAAAGCGCGTGTTTTTATATTTGGCATACAGCCCGCTTAGGGGATAAGAGTTCTCATGGAATATCCTCGCTATGTCGCGGGCAGTCAAAGTCGAGTATGGCTCACCGGTCGGGGCCGCGCCGGCAAGAGATGTGTCAGGGGTCTCCATGTGCTGCGCTATCCACGCGCGAACCATGTCAGGGTTTACGCCCAGGGATGATTTTTTGAAATTCTCCCAGAAGGTTACTTCATCCCTTTCGTGGCGCATGACCTCTTCAAAGTCGCTTTTGTCATTGAATATGCGCGCATCGACGTAAACAACAGGCTCTCCGTACTGCCTTCCCAATCCGACGTGGGCGAACTGGCCGGTCTTTTTAAGAAGCCCGGGGATGGATATGACAAGCGTATTCCTACCGGTTATTACCGAATGCCTCTGGCGCAGTTTCCTGCCGCGGCCGAGCCTTTTCTCGATGTACTGTTTTATGTAGAGATTTATGGCGTCGTGCGAAAGGACCAGTTCTCGCGCGAGAAATTTCCGGTGGAATTCGTCTTCATAAATTTTTGACCACGCGGCGAGGTTTGTGATGTTTTCGTCGACCAAGATTTGCGCGAATGCTTTTTGAGGCGAGGTTAAAATGAGTGTTGTTATAATGATTAAGCTAACAATGCGATTTATAACTCCACCCACTTCAACCTCCCCCAAGCCCTATATCACTCCATGTACTATTATGCCATATAGAATTTCAGCAGTTGTCACCGAAATGTCACAAGACCGTCACAAAAATGTAACAATGTAACGTGCCCTGACAGAAAGGGATATGATCGTCGACAAACACCCGAATGTCACGGATTTCACATCTCCCAAAAGTTAACATATAAAATAGTTGGTTTGCAAAAGTTGTATTTAGGCGGGAGTATGTGATATACTATATATGTCGTTAAGATACAAGAAATTTAGATTTCTTGTTGGGCATGAGGTGCAAAGTTTGGGAATGAGGTGAGATCCGATGAAGATGTCGGCGAGCGGAAAAAGCGGATCACGGGGGGAAGTCAGGTTCGCGATGCTCTGCGTTGCGTTAATCCTGATGTCGTCGGTATCTTTTTCGCTTCTTGCCTTTGGCGAAGTCCTTCCTGCCGAAACATCCAAATATGTCTCCAGGCTTGAGAAGAAACAGGAATCGCTCGTTTTCATGAAGGAAAACCTGGGTTCTATTCAGGCGGGCATGAAGGAAAGGGTTTCATGCAGCGCGGTTAAGGCGGCTGACGCCACGGAAACCGGCAAAGCGGTCGTGAAATCCAAAGTAATGGAGGTTACGCCAAACACATCCAAACTGATTCTTTCGACGGTTCCGCTGCAGGGGCCCATTACGCCCCGCTACGATCTTAATAAGGTGAAGGAAGAGCTGGAAGGGAAGTACAGGGAGAGCAAAGCCGACTAATCTTCAGGGGCAAGATCCGCGTTTTCTTCCATCCCCGCCATGCTGGCGGATGCCAGGCGCTGCACATTATTTCTCGCTATCTCTATCTGCTTTTTTATCTCTTCTGATTGCGTTTCGCCCAATGCTTCGTTGAGGTACTCGATGTCGTAGCCGCACTGGTTGTGTATGAAAGCGAGCCATTCGTTGAGTGAGGATATCACATCATTGTTGATGTCTATCTTTGACGCTATTACCAGCCGCAGCATCTTAAAATACGCCTCTACCGTAGTGAGAAGCGACGTGCTGAGTTCGTAAATCCTTTCAAGGGTCCTTATGTCAGTGTCCTTGGCGTCGCGGATCAGGTCGGGCATGTTGTTGCCCTGCTCGATGATAGCGGTCCGTACCGCGTCAAGCTCCCTTATATGGTCTTCGGCAAAGGACCGGCTTGCCGCCGCGACAAGGCACGCCGAACATATGAGCAGTACGACCTTTTTCATTATTTTAAGACTCATTTATGTGCACCAAGTAAAGTATACCATATATTTATGCGGGGTATGAGGGAAAAATGTTATAATATGTCTTAATCATGCCGATAGAAACTGAAACCAAATTCAAAGTGAGCGGGCCACAAGCCAACGCTGTCAGGAAACGTCTTAGGACGCTTGGAGCGGTTTTTATTTCGAAAAATTTAGAACAGGATAAATATTTCCGGCCCAAAGGCTTTAAGGTCCGCGCGACTGTGATACGTCTCCGCGTAAAAGGCGGTAAGCATGGGATCTTTACGGTAAAATATCCCAAAAAGGGCGCTAAGGGTGAGGTCTATAAGGTAGTGCATGAGATAGAGGCCCGCGTCGATAATGCCGCGGCGTTCCCGGACATATTAAACTCCCTCGGCTTCGGGCAGTTCTTTATTAAGGAAAAGGTGCGCGAAACATACAGGTGGAAGGCGGCCGAAATACTGATCGACCGCCTGCCTTACCTGGGATACTATATCGAGATAGAGGGCGATAAAAAGCGGATAAAAGAAATAGCCGGACTGCTCGGCCTTGACATGTCTCTGGCGACTTCAAAAACATACAAACGGCTTTTCGATTCGTACAGGATGTCGCACCGGAACGTTGGTGCTGATATTGTATTCGGAAAAAGGCGGACATGGAAAAAATAAGTTACGGCGTTGACCCCCAGAACAGGCTTATTGCGGAAAAGACCGGTAAAAAATCAAAGTTGAGTTATTACCGGCAGGTCATCGAGGGCCGGTTTAAAACCGGGAAAGACAATTCTCTCGTTTATGTGGTGAGGAAACCCGCGGGGCGCTACGATATTCCCAACCAGTTCAGGCTGAAAGGCAACTGGTCTTTGGGTGGCGGTAACGGCCTGGAATTTATTCTCGCTGAAGAAGGAAAGCAAGACAAACAGAAATTGGAATTAAGGGGCGAGGTAATAGATTCGAGGAAGGACGCGCTTTTATTTGCTGTTACTACTAAAGAAAGCGGCGGGCGGTCCTCGAGCTACATCCTGGAACTTCAGGGCGTATGGCAGGCGGACGGGCAGAACAGGCTTGTATTTATGGTTAAGAGGGAAAAAGAAAAATATGACGTTCTGACTTTTACCGGCAGATGGGAGATAGGCAGGTATAATGAGCTTGTTTATAAATACGAGAAACATGATGTCCCGGGGAAAAACCGCGGGGTTCAATCTTTATCATTCAATGGGGTCTGGAAGCTGGGTGAAAGAGGACAGTTGGCTTATGCGCTTGATGCCGGCTCGGGACCGATGTTCTCTTTTAAAGTATCCTATAATATTTTCAGGGGCAATTACATAGAGTATGGCCTCGGCGCCGGTGTTTCCGGAGATGCCGGCGGCCCGCCTTCGATAAAGCTTACAGGAAGGTGGAGGCTTATAAAAGGTCTCGGGCTCTTATTTGATATTGTTTACAGAGACGGGCGGGTGTATTCTCTTAAATTTGATATAGAGACTGGTTTCGTGAAAGGGCAGACCGTGACTGTCAGACTGAAAAGGACACTGGATAAGAAAGATCTGGAGCTGAGTTTCAAGATAAAGAAGACGCTGGCTAAAGGCGACGGGGAACTTTTCCTTGACCTGATAAAGTCATCGCAAGAGAATGCCGTTATGGCGGGAATGGG
>JBDRBZ010000149.1:0-2818 GCA_043822175.1 Candidatus Omnitrophota bacterium | reverse complement strand
AGATTTTATTAAGGTAGTTTCGGGTATTGGCGCTGGTGTATGCGCTTTTTCCTTTACGCGGAACTTTTTATCTTCAAAAAACGCGGCCGCTTTGTCCCTTCCCGGGGCCGTCGGATATCAGCGTGAGGCTCAGCACTATGAGTCGATGGATGAGGAGACTGTGAGGTGCGTGCTGTGCCCTCACGAATGCGTGCTGAGGAACGGACAGCGCGGCTTTTGCAGGGTCAGGGAACCCATGGGCGGTAAATTGTATACGCTTGTGTACGGCCTGCCGTGCGCCGTGCACGTCGATCCCATAGAAAAGAAGCCTGTCTATCATATGCTGCCCGGTTCGCGGTCATTCAGCATCGCTACCGCAGGATGCAACCTCCGGTGTAAATTCTGCCAGAATTGGCAGATATCCCAGAGCACACCTGAAGAGACAAACAATATCATACTGCCTCCCGCCGCGGTAGTCAGTGAGGCATTGCGGACAGGCTGTAAGTCCATCGCGTATACTTATTCCGAGCCCACGGTTTTTTATGAATACATGATGGATGCCTCGCGGATCGCGCATGAAAAAGGGATTAAAAATGTTTATGTGACAGCCGGTTATATTAACAGCGCGCCGCTTGCCGGGCTGTGCAGTGTTATAGACGCGGCAAACGTAGACCTGAAGGCATACGATAATGAGTATCTCAAAAAAGTGTGCCAGGAGACGCTGAACCCGCTGCTGGACGCGATTATGCTTATGCGCGAACTGGGGGTATGGGTAGAACTTACAAATCTTATCGTGCCGACGCTGAATGACGATCCTGAGATGATACGCAGGATGTCTGCCTGGATAGCGGAGAATCCTGGCGTGGATACGCCGCTTCATTTCTCCCGCTTTACACCTATGTATAAACTCAAGGATATGCCGCCTACGCCTCTTGACACACTGGTCCGGGCGCGGCAGATAGCCATGGCAGAAGGCCTCAGGTATGTCTATGTGGGAAATGTACGGGAAACCGAACTGAACACGACATTCTGCCCGGGATGCGGCAAGCCTGTCGTGGAAAGGACGGGATATTTTGTGACGGACTATCATGTTTCGGACGGGTTATGCGGATACTGCGGCCGGCGCATAGCGGGCGTTTGGCAATGAGCGTGTCATGAAGAGAATGATCTCTCTCTCGCTTTTTCTCGTAGGCATAACGGCCACATCAGCGCAGATCGTGCTGCTGAGGGAATTCCTTGCCACATTTTACGGCAACGAGCTTGCGGTCGGGATTTTGATGTTTGTCTGGCTTGCCGGAGGCGCCGCCGGCGCCTGGGCCGGCAGCATGGCGCGTAAATGGCGCATACTGGCAAAACCCGGGGCGCTCGCTTTATGCCACGCGATACTGCTTGCGCTTATACCCTCGGCCGTCATTTTTTTGCGGATATCCAGGCCTTTGACTGGTCTTATCGCGGGTGAAATCGCAGGAATGCCGGTCATTGCCGTTGCCAGCATCATCTGCTTTTTCCCGATATGTTTTACGACCGGATTGATGTTTGTTATCGGCTGCCTGGCATATGGATTTGAGGAAGGAGACAGGCGGATAGGGCGTGTATATTTCCTTGAATCGGCAGGCGCCTCCGCAGGCGGGCTTATCACGGGGCTTTGCCTTGTCCCATATTTCGGCATTCTTGAGATATGTTTAATGATCGGGCTCTTAAACGGCATGATGGCCGTTTTAATGCTCTGGTTTTTATCGCGGATATGGAGGCCGGTCGCCGCAGCAGTGATCGTGATGCTGGCGGCGGTATCGTTTGTGTCCGGGAGAAGTCTGGCAGACTATATCGGCAGGATCACTCTTGGGTATAAGTGGAAAGGTTTTGATGTCCTTGGCAGCGGGGATTCCATTTATGGAAGCGTGACAATGGCGCGCATGGGGGATCAGTATACGCTCTTCTCGAACGGTATAATATCATCCAGCTCTCCGGACCTTATAGCTGCCGAAGAAAATGTCCATTTCGCCATGTTGATGCATCCGGATCCGAGGAATGTCCTTCTTATAGGCGGGGGCACAGGAGATACGCTGGGTGAGCTTCTCAAATATCCGCAGGCGGCCGTTACGTACGTGGAAATAGATCCGCTTTTAATAGAAATGGCACGCAAGTTCATGAAAGGGGAGCCATGGTTTGAGCTTGATAACCCAAGGGTGCGCATCGTGAACCAGGACGCAAGATATTATGTCAAGACTGCCCGGGACAAATATGATGTGGTGATCCTGCAGCTGCCGAATCCGTATAACGCGCAGATAGACCGCCTGTATACGGCTGATTTCTACGCGGAACTGAAAGACCTTCTTAATGAACCCGGCATTGTGTCGTTCGGTATCACGTCCAGCGAGAATTATATAAGTCCTCAGCTGTCACATTTCCTGTACTCATTGGAGGCAACGCTTAAAACCGTGTTTTCAGATGTGCGCGTCATCCCCGGCGATACCGCCTTTTACCTTGCTTCCACGGAAAAGGGGAGGCTCACGCTGGACAGTACCGTCATCGAAGAGAGGCGCGGGCAAAAAGGCATTGAGGCCTCTTTCGTGACGCCGTTTTATCTCAGGTCCAAGCTTTCCCGTGACAGGATTTCATATTTGAACAGCGTGCTGGCCGCAGCGGCGCGCGTCGAGAAGCCGTTCATTAATACCGATTTTCACCCTGTCTCCTACTATTATGACATGGTATTATGGAGCACGTATTTTTCAGGTGCCATGTCATGGTTTTTCGATGCGCTGGATAAAACATGTATGCCCGCGGTGATAACTATTTTCGGTTTGTTGCTGATTACGGGTTTCGCGGCAAGGCGATGTAT
>JBDRBZ010000148.1:0-2672 GCA_043822175.1 Candidatus Omnitrophota bacterium | reverse complement strand
GAGCGCGCGGGCACAAAAGACGGGAACAAAGGCCGTGACGCCGCGGTTTCCGCGCTTGAGCTTGCGGATCTGAACGAGGCATTGTAAATAAAAGGCAGGGGTAAACATGCGAAAACGGACAAGGGCGCGGGAATGCGCGCTGCAGATCCTGTATCAGGTGGACATAGGCGGCATTGACTGCAAGGACGAGTGCCTCGGCACTTACTGGAAATGGTACCAGGAGGACGCGGAGGCCGCGGTAAAGGAATTTGCCGAGGAATTGGTCGACGGAGTATTGGCCAATCTTAAGGAGATCGACAGAGTGGTCGGCGCATATGCCGAAAACTGGAAGATGGACCGGATGGCGATCGTGGACAGAAATATTTTGAGGATCGCCACATTCGAGTTGATGCATAAAGACGATATCCCTCCCAAGGTATCGATCAACGAGGCCATCGATATCGCCAAAAAATTCGGGGACCCGGAATCCGGCAAATTTGTCAACGGCATCCTTGATAAGATAAGCAAGGCCGAACGCTGCGATGCAAAAAAAAGCTGACCTTCACGTTCATACAAATCTATCGGATTCCACGTTTACGCCTGAAGAGGTTGTGCGGTATGCCACCAAGATCGGCCTTGCGGCCATAGCAATATGCGATCATGATGTCGTAGACGGCATAGATCCCGCCGTTGAAGAGGCCAAAAAACACGGCATTGAGGTGATCCCCGGGGTAGAATTAAGCGCGGAATACCGCAATCGCGAACTGCACATACTGGGATATTTTATCGATCACCGGAATAAAGGATTCCGGAAAAAACTGCAGAAGACATGCAGGGCCAGGATAGGCAGAATTCACAAGATGCTGGCGATGCTGAAGAAAAAGGGGATCGACCTGGCGCCGGAGGACGTATTCAGCATAGGGGGCGAAGGATCTGTCGGACGTCTGCATCTGGCCGTAGCCATGTTTAAAAAAGGCCTTGTAGGGTCCGTACCCGAGGCATTCAAAAAATATATCGGGGACGGCGGTCCCTGCTATGTCAGCAATTTCAACTTTACGCCGGAGAGGGCTATTTATGAGATCGTTAAAGCCGGAGGCGTGCCCGTTCTGGCGCATCCCTATATAGCCAAGCTGGATAAAGCGATCCCTCATTTCGTCAAGCACGGGCTCATGGGTTTAGAGGTCTATCACCCCGAGCACTCTCCGAGCACGGTAAAGCATTATGAAGATATGGCCAGGCAGCAGGGGTTGCTGATTACGGGCGGTTCCGATTGCCACGGCCAGGGCAAGAGCCGCATCCTCATGGGAACGGTATCCGTTCCGTATGAAATAGTCGACAGGCTAAAGGCCGCGGCCAGAGCGGAATAGAGATAAAATGAAAGAAGATGAATATTACATGTCATGCGCGCTAAGGCTTGCGGGTAAGGCCTTCGGAAGGACCAGCCCCAACCCCATGGTAGGCGCCGTGCTGGTTAAGAACGGCAGGATAGTGGGCAGCGGGTATCACAGGCGCGCCGGCTTGCCGCATGCCGAAGCCGAAGCCATTAAGGCGGCCGGACAAAAGGCGCGCGGCGCCGCGTTATACGTAAATCTGGAGCCATGCAACCATTACGGCAAAACGCCGCCCTGCACGGATGCCATACTGAAGGCCGGCGTTAAACGGGTGGTGGCCGCGATGAAGGATCCAAATCCGGTGAACAATGGCGCCGGTCTGCGGAGGCTTAAGCGCAGAGGGTTATCGGTGCGGACCGGCGTTCTAAAAAAAGAGGCCGAGGAATTAAACAGGAATTTTATTGCCTATATTACGAAAAAGCGGCCCTTTGTCATGGTCAAGGTGGCGCAGAGCGTCGACGGGAAGATCGCGACGAGGTCAGGGGACTCAAAATGGATATCCTCGGATTCATCAAGGCATTACGCGCATAGATTACGCGCCCGGTTCGATGCCGTTATGATAGGCGTTAATACGCTTTTGAAGGATAACCCGATTTTGACGACTCGCAGGGCCGGCAGGCAGCCGGTCAAGATAATAGTCGACAGTTCGCTGCGAACGCCGCCGGATTCCAGGATTTTTACGCGGGTGTCTCCGGGAAGGGTGATAATCGCCACTGCCGGACATTCCGCCGCTAAAAACGCGGGCGCGCTAAAGAAAAAAGCGGATATATTATATGTAGGCAGCGACGGCAGAAAAGTAAACATGAAACGCCTACTGACAAGGCTTGCAAAGGAAGGCATTACAAGCGTCCTCGTTGAGGGCGGGGGAGAGCTGGCGTGGAGCCTGATCGAGAAAAAACTTGTGGACCGGATTATGTTTATCGTGGCCCCGATGGTTATAGGGGGCAGGGACGCGGTAACCTCTGTTGAGGGAAAAGGGTACGACCGGGTCAAAAATGCGCTCAGCCTGCGGGATATAAAGATGCGCAGGATAAAACAGGATATTTTACTGGAAGCGAAACCATGTTTACGGGCATAATAGAAGACATAGGCAGGATAGCCGCGGTAAAAAAACAGGGGCGGCTTACGATAGAATCCGGGCTGTTTGCATCCGGGAAGGTAGGCGCCAGCGTCGCGGTAAACGGGGCGTGCCTGACGATATCCGGGATAAAAGAGGGCGCGGCTGTTTTTGACATACTGAACGAGACAGCGGAAAAAACGAACCTGCAAGCCCTTAAGGCGCGCGACCGTGTTAACCTTGAG
>JBDRBZ010000147.1:0-4152 GCA_043822175.1 Candidatus Omnitrophota bacterium | reverse complement strand
ACGGGGCCGGGGATATGGCTCTTAATGACGCCGCCAGCATACTTAAAGAAACCTGCCGGGAATCTGATGTGCTTGCCCGGCTTGGAGGTGACGAGTTCGCCATACTGGCTACGGGCATGGACGAGAAAAATGCCGAAAGGTTCGTGTCGCGCCTTGAAAATAACGTGATGAAATACAACCTGACCGTAAACCGCCCGTACAGCCTCTCCCTCAGCGTGGGCATGGCGAGCTGCGGCCCTCAGGACAAGTGCTCGCTGGATGAGCTTATTAACCAGGCCGACGGGATGATGTATGAAGTGAAGCGTAAGAAGGATGAATCCGCGATTTAGCGATTTCACAAGGATTTCACATGCCGGTCATATGCCCTTCATGCTTTTGAGGCATACTCGGGGCGGTGTTATGCAGGAACGCATAACCTCCTTAAACACGGGCCCCGGGGAGAGCCTCGGGGCTTTGTGCTACAGAAAGGACTTGTTTTAAGGTGTAATATGGCGGGTAGAAATATGAGATTAACGCTTATAGCGGTGCTGTGCGTGTTTTTTCTGTCGTCATGCCGAACATTGGACACCATGAATATTAATTCTCCTCTGGAGTCTATCGGGGATTTTGAATTGACCCCTACTCCGACTAACGGATGCTGGTCTAACGGTTTTACTTTTGAGTACAATGAATACCGGATAAAGATGACATCAGAACCCAGAGCCAAGATTATCTGGCAGGGGAAGCAGATAGGGGCAACTCCTTTTGTTTACAGATTTACGGGGTCTCTTGAAAGGGGAGACGCCGTGATTGTGCGCGCGGTGCCGTTTGATGAAGCTTTGGACGAGGGGCGCAGGACCCTGATGGGCAGCGAGCAACTGCCGCGTGATATTCATTTTGACCTGGAGCGGAAATGACGGCTTTTATAATTAAAGGGGTGGTGTAAATGGAAGGCAGGATTCTTCTGGTCGAGGATGAGAAAAACATAGCCAAACTGGTTAAGTATAATCTTGAAAAAGCCGGTTTCGAATGCGATATTGCCGTTAGCGGCGAAAAGGCTCTCGAGTATTTGGATAATTCGGCTTTTGACGCGGTTATCCTGGACATAATGCTGCCGAAAATGAACGGATTCGAAGTCTGCAGGACTATACGCGCGGATGAAAGATTTACCTCCATACCTGTATTGATGCTGACCGCTAAGGGAGAGGAAGTTGACAGGGTTGTGGGGTTTGAGCTCGGAGCCGATGATTATATCATAAAACCGTTCAGCCCGAGAGAATTGGTCTTGAGGCTGAAGGCCGTACTTAAGCGGCGAAAACCCGAAGAACCGGCCCCGGAGATACTTCAGGTAGATGACCTGAAAATCAACATGCCTAAGCATACTGTTTCGGTGGCCAAGAAAAAAATAACCCTGACCCTCATGGAATTTAACCTTCTGGTCACGCTTATTAAAAGGCGCGGGCGCGTGCAGTCGAGGGAGCAGCTGCTCGATGACGTATGGGCCATAGACAGTGAGGTCACCACCAGGACTATAGACACTCACATTAAACGTCTGAGGCAGAAGCTGGGCAAAAAGATAGGCAAAATGATCGAAACGGTCCGCGGTATAGGTTACCGTTTCAGCGAAGCCGGGGATTAGGCCGATGAGGATTGGCATCCATCATAAAATAACTCTGGCATTCAGCTTTGTAGTGGTTCTCATGCTCGTAGGGACTTATTCTTATCTGAACAGCACTCTCACATCAAAATCATACGAGAATATCAAAGACGGCCTCGCCAGAGAGACCCTACTGGCAAAATCCTTTATTGAGACCTGTATGCGGCCGCCTTTTACATGCAGCGCCATGGATCAGGTGGCTGATGATATCGGGTCCAGCGTAGGCCTCAGGGCCACGATAATCGCTCTTGACGGCAGGGTGCTCGGCGATTCCAGCCTTACGGTAAAAGAAGTCGCGGAAGTGGAGAGTCATCTGTACCGCCCCGAAGTGCAGGAAGCGCTTAAGACCGGAATGGGCGAGAGCAGCAGGTTCAGTACTACTATAAAAGATAATCTGCTCTATGTCGCGCGCGTGTTCGGGGATCCGGAGCCCGAAGGGGTAATCCGCCTCGCGATGCCGCTTTCTGAAATACGGTTTATCAGCGGGCAGTTGAGAAAAGTTCTTCTTATAGCGTCGGTGGCAGGGTTTGCGGCGGCCATCGGCATGGCTTACGTGATGTCGCTTTTTATCTCAAAACCGGTGAAACAGATCTCATGGGCCGCAAGGGAGATAGCCGGCGGTGATTTCACAAGGAGAATAATAATAAGCGCCGATGATGAGATCGGGGACCTGGCTTCCGCGTTCAACCACATGTCAGGGCAGGTGCGCAACAGGATACAGGAAGTGGTCGCCAACAAGTCAAGGCTTGAGGCGGTGCTCCTGAGCATGTTTGACGGCGTAATGGTGGTCAATTTCAAAAATGAAATTATTCTCATGAACGAAAAGCTAAAACAGTCCTTGCTTATGGAAGGAGACCCGTCCGGCAAAAGCCCCATGGAGGTGATACGGAACGTTGAGATACAGGCCGTTGTCGAAAAGGTCCTCAAAGGGGCCGGGGGGGTAGTGTCCCAGGAGATATCGCTTTTGCTTCCGGAAGAAAAAATCCTTCTTGTCCATGCCACGCCGGTGGTGCAGGATTCAAAGACGGAAGGGGCGGTGCTTGTCTTCCATGATATAACGGAGTTGAGGCGCCTTGAGCGTGTCAGGCGGGATTTTGTGGCTAACGTATCGCATGAGTTAAGGACACCGGTGTCGAATATACACGGGTACGCCGAAACATTGCTGGACGGGGCGGTAGATGACAAGAAACACGCCGCCGAGTTTGTGGGTGTGATACATAAAGAATCCGGGCGCCTTGCCAAGATCATCCAGGACCTCTTGAATCTGGCGGGCATGGAGTCAGGTAGGACCGAGATGAATTTCAGGCCGTGCGCGCTCGCCAGTGCCATAGCAAAATCCTTATCCGGTATGAGGCAAAAGTCCGAAAAAAAACACATTTCCATTGAGACTGAAATACCCGAAGGATTGGCCCCGTTACTCGCTGACGAAGACAGGATAGTACAGGTCCTGACGAACCTCCTTGATAACGCGGTTAATTATACGTCCGAAGGCGGCCGAGTCGCGGTATCTGCCGAAGACAACGGCGGATATGTAGTGGTCAGGGTCACGGATAACGGGACAGGCATACCTTCAAAAGATCTGCCGAGGATATTTGAGAGGTTCTACCGCGCCGGGGGGGCAAGATCGGACGAACACGGCGGTACAGGACTCGGGCTTTCCATAGTCAGGCATATCGTGCAAGCCCACGGCGGGGAAGTATCCGTCGAGAGCATTGAAGGCCAGGGGTCTTCATTTTCTTTTTCTCTCCCAAAAGCATAATCCACAGGCCTTTTTTACCTTATTTGAGCCGCTTGTGACAATTCACGCGGATTTCACAAAGCGGTAATCTGTTTTTCACCTCTTCCGGATAGACTACATCCGATAAAAGTTCTGGTATTGGCATAAGCAAATAAACGCGACTGGCAGCAGAAAAACTAAAAAAGGAAGGAGGTGAGCGGATGAAACGCCAGATGTCCAGCTTACAGATGGATTTTGTTGCGGGTCACGTGCGCTATCAGATAGACCGGCTGCAGGCCATACTTAAGAACCTGGAGAGCGATCCCAGGATCCGTGATGAGTATGTCCGTCAGAATCTGCATCAGGTTGAATCGAACATAAAGAAGCTGAGAATAATGTATGAAGGTTTATAGAAAAATCAAAAGGAGGATAAAGAAATGAAGAAGATAATGTTAGTCGCGGTGATGGTGGCCGCGGTAATCTCTCTATTGTCAGGGACGCGCGCCATGGCGGGTGAGATTAACCTGCTCGTGGATAAGCTTGTCCAGAAGGGCATCCTTACGCCGGCCGAAGCCCAGATAATACTGGATGAGACAAAGGCCGAGGTCGCAAAGGAACTGGCCAAGGGAGAGGCGGAAACCGCTCCTGGATGGACACAGAAAATGAAGATAAAAGGAGATGTCCGTTTCAGAACGCAGGCAGATTGGGGTAAAAACGACGGCGGCACTTCGTTCGCCAACGCCAATTACCGGCTGCGCGAAAGGATAAGGGTCCGCCTGGGGGTAGAAGGCAAAGTGAA
>JBDRBZ010000146.1:0-13430 GCA_043822175.1 Candidatus Omnitrophota bacterium | reverse complement strand
CGGCAAGAAACACGATACCGGCATACAGTATTTCTTCCAATCCGCCCAGGGCCGCGAATATCCTGGCCGGCAAACTACCCTTAACACACAGTAAATAATACGCGTCGTCCCAGAGGTTTCCGAAAATAGACCCTGCGCCCATGCCGAGGGCAAGTCCGGTACCCTGTCCGGCTTGTCCGGTTTGTTTAGGGTGAGAATCTTCTGGTTTGGGTTCTTGAACGGCTTTCGCCGGTTCTTTCCGCCCGCTAACCACTTGAAGCTCAGGAAACCGCCCGTTAACAGGCCTTTGCACTTCCACCTTTCCGTCCGGATAGACTATCGCCCTGTACCGCCATATGCTTTGCCATTGCTCATCTGGGGACACCTGCCGCATATCAGTCATTATCGCGCACGGGACTATGACCCGGCCGTCATCCAGTACGATTTTCCCTGTATGCTTGCCTTTTTCAGGGGCCGGAGGCGTAAGATCCATGTAAAGCCTTACTTTTCTTTCTACCCCGATACTGCCATATTCTATGCGCTGCCTGCTTTCAGGCTCCAGGCGATCCCTGATTTCCGGGGTGAGGCCAAGCTTTAATGCCCTGATATCCGTGTTCTTTATGATGTACTCAAGAAACGCCCTGATTATCAGTTTGTGGTAAGAAAAAAGATTTTCAGGCAGAAAAGAACTGGGCACCTGAAGCGTCTGGCCGGACTTTTGTCCCTGCATTATGTCCGGATCCGCCCAGACCATGTTCTCAAGCAACAATGCAGCTGTTAGTGCTATAACCAATATCTTTAGCAACAAATTATGGCGCATGATAAAGTCAAATATACCGGATAAACTCTATACAATTGTCATAATAGCGTAACAATATGATAACTTTTTCATCTTTAACCAATGGGGCAATAGGGGACGGAGTTAACTTATTAACTTAAGGCTATGTGATGCCTATGCGTTATGGATTGTATCGATTTCAGGCGGGTTAGAATGACATACAGGCAGCGTAGATTTCCTGGAAATCAGGGGTTTTATGGAGTTCTACATGTTTAATGCCGCGCATGAGCGCATGAAGCGCTGTATTAAGATTCTTTGATTTGAGGAGAATTTTTGCCCCGTTTAACGCCGCTTTCGGCCTAACGGTGACATTGCCTAACGCGACATCGCCCGGCAGGATACCGGTTCTGCGCGCGTTTCTTTTGTTCAGCTTGCTCCCGAATACGCCTGTCACGTAAACCTTCTTTATTCTTTCGTTTTTAAACGCTTTCCGCAATATGGCTACACCCGCCGCTATCGCGGCTTTGGCAAGCTGAAATTCTCGCACGTCACTCTGCGTAACCCTGATTACACCGTTCGGCAGGTGACAGGTTGTTTCACCGGTTTTCATAAATCCGCCCTTGTCGATCACGCGTTCATCAAACAGGCCGGACATCACGTTTATGATGTCGCTGCCCGGAATCCCGCACTTTATATGCCAACTTTCAAACGCAGGACCCGCGCTCGTCGAGGCCACAAGTATTTTGCCCTTACGTCCCAAGATTATTTCGCCGTTCGTGCCCAGGTCAATAGCGAGCGTAAGGCCTTTCGCTTTCTGCATGCCGGTATCTGCGATAACGCAAAGAGCGTCTGACCCGACAAATCCCCCGAGGTTCGGGAGAAAGATAAAAGGCGCGTCTTTCGCAGGGCTGTCGATGCCCATGGTGCCAAGCGTGGTCCGGTAAACGGTTTTTCTGTGTGAAGGCATAAACGGGGCCAACGCCAGTTTTTCAAGGGGCAGGCCCAGGAGGAGGTGGTGCATGGCTGAATTTCCGCAGGCTATAACACGGTCGAGGCGATCGCCTCCGGTCTTCATCCTTTTCGAAAGAAGGCCGATAAGTATTTCGATGTCACCGATGACTCCGCTCCTCAGTTTATCCCTGACAGATACATCTTTTATCGACCGCCCGAGGCGGGTTATAACATCAGAGCCGTACACGGCCTGGCGGTTTCTGATGGTCAGGTAATCGGACGGCCTGTTCGTCGGTATATCGAGGAGAAAGGCCTGGATGTTCGTGGTTCCGATATCCAGGGCTATAGCATGCTTCATCAGCCGAAGTATTCCTGCATTTTTTTCTCTATGTATTCTTTTGTATTCACGCCGACAATCCTTCCGGCCTCGTTCCCGTCTTTGAAAAATATCACTGTCGGTATGTTCATCACCGAAAGGTCGGTCGCGAGTTCCGGGCTTTCATCGACGTTTATCTTGCCGACATCCACTTTATCCTTATAAGCCGCGGCTATCTCGTCTATGGCCGGGGCTATCATCTTGCACGGCATGCACCATTCGGCCCAAAGATCGATAACGACCGGCCGTCCCGATCGAAGCACTTTTTCCTCAAAATTGGCCGAGTTAATCTCCATAGTATTAGTCCCCAATCCATCCTCCTTTTCTGCGCTTATCGGTTTTCCTTAATAACCTTTGTTGGGCATTTTAACATGATGTCATTTAAGTTTTCAAGGCCTTTGATTTTCTCATAGGCGGGCTTTGACAGATTATTCTCGACAATAAAGGCGTTGTCTGACATCTTGGCGCATATCCCGCAGGCGATGCAGCCCACCTGGCAGACCTTCCTCGTTTCCGGGCCCCTGTCAAGCGAGTTGCACGCCACGTATACAAGTCCCTTCTTTTCATCAGGGGTTTCCAGCGAAATAATCCGCCTGGGACACGCGGATACGCATTTACCACAGGCAACGCATTTCCCGGCAATAATCCTCGGCAGGCCGTCAACCATCTCTATCGCGCCGAACGGACACGCCGCGAAACAATCGCCGAAGCCCAGACACCCGTAATCACAGGCCGCGTCCGCGCCTTTTACAAGGGCCGCGCCGGCGCAGGTATTCATGCCGCTGTACACTGCTTTCTTTTTTCTCGTCTTGCTGTCAGCGGCGCAGTGAACGACCGCTGTCTTCCTCTCACCCGCCCGCGCCTCTACCCCCAGAAACGCGGCAAGCGCCTTCTGCGCCGCCTCGCCGCCGGGCTTGCAGCTGTCCACAGGGGCCCCCTGCCCCGCAAGTCTGACCGCATAATCATGGCAGCTCAGGAACCCGCACGCCCCGCAATTAATGCCCGGAAGCAGCTTCTCGATCCCCTCGATCTTCGGATCCTCTTCGACCTTGAGCTTCTGGTTCGCTATGGCGAGAATAACGGCAAAGAATAACCCCAGCCCGCCCATTCCCGCTATCGCCAGCACAATAAGTTTATCCATCTCTCACATCCGGATTAATTGCTGATAAGCCCGCCAAACCCCATGAACGCCAGCGCGAGCATGCCTGCCACGATCAGGGTTATCGACGCCCCCTGTAATGACGCGGGAATATCCGCGAATTCCATTTCTTCGCGTATGCCCGCCATTATCATGAGCGCGAGCGTAAACCCCGCGCCCGCTCCCACGCCGAACACCACTGCCTCGGCAAACGAATACTGTCTGAGCACCATAAATAGCGTAAGCCCGAGTATGGCGCAATTCGTCGTAATAAGAGGGAGGTATATGCCGAGTGCCCGGTAAAGGGCCGGCACAGTTTTTCTCATGAACATCTCAACGATCTGCACCAGGCTGGCTATGACAATAATAAACGCCACATACTGCAGGAACGGCAAGCCGAAACGCTCCAGGAGATAATGATTAATAAGCCACGTGACTGACGCGGCCATCGCCATCACAAACGTCGTCGCCAGCCCCATCCCGAAAGCCGAGTCCAGCCTCTTTGACACGCCGATAAACGGGCAGATCCCGAGAAAATACGTAAGCACAAAATTATGCGTTATGCTTGCCGCGACAAGAATAATCAGGAGGTTCAGCATGCCCGTTTCTTTCCTTCTATCTTATGATTTATCCAGTTAAACAGGCCCACGATCAGGCCGAGGGATATGAACGCCCCGGCGGGCAGGGCCATGACAACCCATTTGCTGTACCAGTCACCCATGATCGTCACGTTGAAAATAGAGCCGAACGCCAGTATCTCGCGAACCGACCCCAAAACAACAAGGCTCAGGCAAAATCCTACGCCCATGCCGAGGGCGTCAAGAAAACTCACGAATACGCCGTTCTTGGAAGCGAACGCCTCCTGCCGGCCCAGTATTATGCAATTGACGACTATGAGAGGGACGTAGGGGCCAAGGGCCTTGCTTATCGCCGGGAACTCTGCCTTGAGAAAATAATCCGCGACCGTAACGAATGTCGCTATTATCACGGTAAAAACCGCTATCCTGACCTGGTTTGGGACGATCCTCCTTATCAGGGAAACGATTATGCTCGAGCACACCAGCACAAAAGTCGTGGCGAGCCCCATTGACAGCCCGAAAACTGCCTTGCCTGTCACGGCCAAAGTCGGGCACATGCCCAGCACCTGCACCAGCACCGGGTTTTCCTTCCAGAGGCCTTTTGTAAATTCTTTTATCATTTTATATTCTCTTTAAGTTGTTTCACTCCGTCGTTCAGAATAGACACAACCGCCCTCGAGGATATGGTCGCCCCTGTTATGGCTTCTATCTCATTAGGTTTATCCGGCTTTTCTCCCTTAACGCAAATGATTTCCGGGAGGGTTGCCAGCCGCATAAATTGTTTTCTGAAATTCGGGCTCGTTATCTCCTGGCCCAGGCCGGGCGTTTCCTGGGATTCGAGAATTTCAATGCCGAGAATCGTCTTAAGATCCGCGCTTATCGCGGCCATGAGCTTGATCTCGCCCTGATAACCGTTTCCTTTTGCTATAAACGCGTATCCCATTTGTTTACCGGCCGCATCTTTGGTGAGAAACACCTCCATGCCGCCGGCGTTAACCGTTTCGTAGCTTGCGGCGCCCGGAAAAACCTTAAATATCGCCTCTTTTACTTCCTTCTTCTGATTCTCGAGAATACGGGGCTGTGTGTAAGAATAAACAAAGACCAGGCACGCGCCCGAGATAAAACTCACCGCGCTCAGCACAACGATTATCTGAATTATCTTCCTCATCCGTCTCTCCTTATGTGCCGAATCTCCTGGGCATTGTGGCCCTGTTTATCAGCGGGGTCAGGGCATTCATGAGTAATATAGAATACATGACCCCTTCCGGCAGCCCGCCCCAGAGGCGTATCACCATCGTTATGACGCCGCAGCCTGCCCCGAATATCCAGCGCCCCTTTTTCGTCACAGGGCTGGTCACGGGATCGGTCGCCATGAAAAAAGCCCCGAGCAGCAGCCCTCCCGCCAGGAGGTGAAAAACAACCGGGGCATAAGAGCCCGGGCTGACCATGTGCGTTATAAAACTTATACCTGCCACCGCGAGAATATACGCCGCCGGTATCCTGTAATCTATGACCTTTCTTGCAAGCAGGTATAGCCCGCCTGCGATAAGGGCTATGCCTGACGTCTCGCCGAGCGACCCGGATACGTTACCAAGCAGCAGGGGCCATGAGCCCGTTACCACATGCTCAAACTTGAATAACCCCAGAGGCGTCGCTCCGGTTATGGCGTCGAGCGTAATGGGCTCTGACCACGTCGTAAGCATGACAGGAAACGCGGCCATGAGGAACGCCCGCCCGAGCAGCGCGGGATTGAAAATATTCGCGCCTAAGCCGCCGAACATCTGTTTTGTAAGCACTATGGCGATCAGAGCCCCTATTGCGCATGCCCATAAAGGCATGGCAGGAGGCAAAACCATGGCAAGCAGGACGCCGGTAAGCGCCGCGCTGTAATCCCCAGTCGAGATTTTTCTGCCCGCGGCCTTTTCGTACAGATATTCAAATACCACGCAGGATATCACGCATGTCGCCATTATCATCGCGGCCCGCAGCCTGAAAAAATAAAGCGCGGCCGCGACAGCCGGCAGTAGGGCGATAATAACGTCTGCCATCAGCCGCCGCGTCGTATCACGCGTCAATATGTGGGGGCTTACGGAAAGTATGTATTGTTTTCCTGTATCGCTCATGTGTCGCAGATGTTCCGTGTAATATTTTTAGCCAGTTTCATGTATTGCACAAGCGGGATCCTTGCCGGGCAAATATAGGCGCAGGCCCCGCATTCCAGGCAATCAAGGGCGTTAAGACTTTTTAATTCCGCGGCCTTGTTTTTCTTTACGCATCTGGCGATCATCGTAGGCACAAGATTGAGAGAGCATACGTCCACGCACCGCCCGCACCTTATGCACGGCCCTTCTTCGGCGGCCGCGGTCTCATCCTCTGTCAGAAACAGCACACCGCTTACGCCTTTAATAATCGGCAGGTCAAGGCTGAACTGGGCGATACCCATCATCGGCCCGCCGAAGATAATCTTTGCCGGTTCCCGGCTGAATCCCCCGCAGCATTCGTTTACTATATCCGAAAGCAGCGTTCCTATTCTCACGTTAAAGTTGCCCGGTGTTTTCACGCACGATCCTGTCACGGTTACGCATCTCTGAATAAGCGGGCTTCCTTCATACACGGCCTCGCGAACGGCGCAGGCAGTGCCGACATTCTGGACAATGCATCCTATCTCAAGAGGCAGTTTCCCCGGCGGCACCTCCCGTTTCATGATGGCCTTTATCGCCTGTTTCTCCCCTCCCTGCGGATACTTTGTCTTTAGAGTGACTATCTCTGTTTTACCGGCAAACTCTTTTTTACCGAATGCGCCAAGGGCCTCTTTCATCGCGGTTATTGCCGCCGGCTTATTATCCTCTATGGCGATATATGTTTTAGACGGGGAAACGGCCCTGGCTAAAAGTTCGGCGCCTTCCAATATTTCCCGGGTTTTCTCAAGCATGAGCCTGTAATCACAGGTAAGGAACGGTTCGCATTCGATCCCGTTTATTATGAGCGCGTCTACTTTCTTGTTTTCAGCGGCTATAAGCTTGACGTGCGTGGGAAAGGCGGCGCCGCCCAGCCCGACAATGCCGGCAGCTTTTACTATTTCCTTTATTTCCCGTCCTGACAGCATATCCGGATCAGCTCCGGACGTTAACTGATCAGCGGCTTTATCCTTTCCGTCATTCTCGATAAATACGCTCTCGGTTTTGCCGAAAACAGGGTTTATATGGGGTCCGACCGAGGAAACAGTGCCTGAAACCGAAGCGTGAACATTGCTCGAGATAAATCCGTCCGCCGCGCCTATAAGCTGCCCCTTTAAAACGTCGTCCCCTTTTTTAACAAGACATTTCGCGGGATTGCCAAGGCCCTGGGTAAGCGGGACTGCGACCTTTTTGGGTATAGGGGCCGTCTCGATAGGATTGTTTTCCGTAAGCTTTTTATTACATCCGGGATGTATGCCTCCCGGGAATGTTTTCTTCATTGTTATTTCATTATATATCAGCTGCCCCGAATGTCAAAATTTTTTTTATTGACACTGCCTATGAATCATTATATTATCAATGACAAGATATGAAGAAAAAGCTGCACTGCTGCGAGAAATGTCAGGTATATTGGACCTGCGAAACCAAATGGTACCGCGGTGAGCGGGGCGAAGAAAACATCTGCTGCCCTGTGTGCAATTTTTACACGATCTGTTACGGCGAGAAACCTTCCAGGCTAAGACTCAGAAAACGAAAGTAGCGCCTCGTTTCAGCGCTTACGCCGAGGATTCCAGCAGCCTCTTCACTGTAGTGTAGCGCGTTACTTCTTCGTCGGTAAACTGCCTCTGCGCGGCCGGAATCAGCACAAACTTAAGCGCGCCATTCGCGCCCTCCTCAATCCACTCTATGTTTATAGTATCCAAATTCACGTTCAGCGCCTTGAGGCGGGCGCTTATTTCAGAAGCCGCGTATTTCATGTGCTCTTTTACGAGCGCTATCAAGACGATCTCGGGTAACGGGTAGTATGAATACTCCTCAAAATCACCCTGCTCATTTATGTAAATCTCCCGCACTGCCTGCCCGATGCCGTTAACCCCGGAAGCGGCCGGTTCGATCGGGTCAAAAGCCAGTATCGTGTTCGTGTGTATATTATCGACAGCTATGCCCATGCCATTAAGCGCCTCCTCAAGGGCAGTTCTGTCACGGTACCTCACAATGGCGACTTTTTGAACCTTCTCTCTAAGCCGCGGATAATCACTGGCTATGTTTTCAAGCATTGTTTCTATGCCGCGAATAAGCGCCTGCACCTTAGCTGTCGACTGCGGCGCGCCTAATAACTCACTAAACGCCAGGACCAGCCGCGCGTCGTCATCCGTAAACGCTATCCTATCGTATAATTCATCAAAAAGGTTCTTGTGCAGTTCTTCCGGCAGGCCCAGTTTCCTGAACGCGGTAGGGCCGTTTAAGACCGGTAACTCCTGCTCATCATAACCAAACAGCCCCAGCTCGTTGGCCCCGATAACACCTGCTTCGAGCATTGCCTTTCTTAGCCCGCCGTCTATCGTATCCAATCTCTGCGGGTACGGCGCCTTGCCTGTCAGGGCTTTATTACTTGAGTTGTTTGTGGTCCTATGCGCCAGTTCCAGGGCTTCCTGTTTCTGTTCGAGCTCTCTTCCTCTTATCACTTCCCCCAGAGTCTTTACTTTATAATGCAGCACCCCGCGTTTCGCCGCCTCTTCCGCTGCCGGAGGGAGATCTATTAACCTTAAAAGCTCGTCGCATGATGCCCCCGCGTTCTCGAGCACGTCATGGGCAAAAGACTGCGGCGCCGGCTTAGTGGTCGTCCCGTTAGGCACGGGCGCTATCTGTATCTGGCTCCTGTAGAAATGAAAAAATGTCTGTATAAAACGATAGCATTCGCCTCCGGCGAAAGGAATGCTCATCTGCGCCTCGCGGGCCGAGATCCTATCCCACACTCCGGCCCACCTGAAAAGAACCGTATTGTCCAATATCTCTCCTTCGTCGCGCAGTTCTTGCAGAGCCATTAATATCCCTATCTCATTGTTGGAATGCCCGCCAAAATCAGGAAACCCTTCGCCGTTAAAGATTACCATTGCCGCGTTTGAATGCCGAAAGATCCCCTTTATCGTGTTAATATCTTCCCTGTTAAGGGCCAGAGACCTGCCCGGCGTACCGTAGAAACTGACATTCAGCGGCCAGTATACATTCTCATATTTTATGCCTTTGAACATCAGCGATGATGTGGCTTCGGTAAACCTAAGCGCGGTTTTGATAAACTGCATCGCGCTTATGTCAACGCCGCCGCTTTTGGGTTTTCTCTTATCGACCTCCCTCAGAAACTCCAGGAGCCTTTCCATGCTCTTTTTCGAAAGAAAAGCGTCGTTATATCTTTTATTGAGCCTTAGGACGAGAAGCTGCGCGCGCAACTTTTTCTCGTTTTCGCTCATGTACGGAATCACGTCCAGATCGAGCCTGGGCATTTCCCTGCCGTTCGGCAATTCCTTTATCAGCCCTTCCAGCAGTTCTTTTTCTCTTTCCGGGGAAAACCGGTGAAAATCCCCGTCACCCAGCATGTTAACCGCCAGTTCTATCATCCCGAGCGCGTATTCACTGTAAACAGCCGTATACCCGTATGAGGTGTAATACACTTTTATATTAAAATTCTTGGCGAGAATGCTTAAAAATTCGGGCGTAAGCGCCAGGAAATCGTCATCCATATGGGGATTTACGATGACAACCGTGCTTCCTTTTTTGACTTTGTACTTTTTTTCGAAGGCTTCGATTACCGCTTCTTCCATTGGTTTTTTGGCCGGAGTTATCAGGGAAGAGGAGATGGCTTCGATCACAGCCCTTTTTACTTCCTCAAACGTCCTGCCTGTTTCGGTTATTACCTGTCCGAATGCCTTGAAATTGGCTATCCTGTTTTCGAGCACTTCACGCTCCACGCCATGCGCCTGCGCAAGGCTTTCTTCCGCTCGCGAGATTATTGCTTCGGGATCTATCTCTGCTATTTTACAGCCAAAGGCTTCCGCTATCTGACATAGATTTTCCCTGTCATGTTCGCGCGCCCAATATTCTTTCGGCAACACCTGATAATCCCAGGGTTCCCTGAAAAGCCCGAGATCGCGCGCGGAGGCGGCCTCAAGCACGACCACCCCGCCTGATTCTCCTATCAGACTTAACGGGTATCGTTCACTTTGTCCCTCTTCAAGCGCCCTTCTCACGGAACCGCTTTTACTGTTGCTGGTAGCTATAACTATAACTTCCCCGTCTTTTCTCATGAAAAACTCGCGCGGCCCGTAAGTAATAAACCCGTGGCGCGGCATAAGCCGGCCGTTAGGGGCCACCCTGAAAAACTCTCTTAATCCGCCTATTTCCTTGGAATGCGGGATGGCTATTCTTGAAGTCGCATCCTGAAGATTGACAGAGCCAATAAAACAGCCCTGCCCGCGGGGCAGCCCTGTTTCGCCGAAACCTATATGCCCCTCGTCAGACGGCCCGACGCCGAGAAGGGTTATGTGGGCGCCGCCGCACTCGCTCAGTTTTTCATTCATCATAACGGCGTTCAGCCTCATGCTTTCGAGATACCTATACTGTATATCGCCTTTCCGCATAGGCTCTATTTCTATTTCCTCTTCAAGATAATCCCGGCCTTCGGCTTCTCTTTTAATACAGTGGCAAAAACTTTCCCGCCTTCCACTCTAAGGCGCGCGTCATCGCGGAAGCCTTCGGCTGTGCCTTCAAGGGTACATGCTGCCTGGTATTCCAGGAACCGCATACCGTTTGCCTCTATGTCAGCCACAATTGGCCGGTATTGCTCTTCCGGTATTTCTTCCACGCGCCACCGGCCGTTCTCCCTGGTCACATATATATCGCCGCGGAACAAATTCCTGTGCCGCTCATCATTAGAGATGCCCCATAAATCGCATATGTTCCCGAGCAGGTTCGCGAACGCGAAATAGTCATCAGGCCTTTCCGGGAACATGGCATCAACCGCAAAAACCCGCACTTTTTTCATGTCTGGCTTCAAAGCCGGGTTTATTCCGTTTTTAACCAGAAAATCTTGTGTTGCCGGAGTATCCCATGTATCAAGAAGCGCCCTGACTTCTGTTCCTGCCGTAGGTTTATAAAGCCCGCGGCGGCTCAATACGTTATCTCCGCCAATGAACCTATAGCCGATAAACGGGCTGTCCCCGGTGCATAACTGGATAACGATTTCCTCGTCATGCCGTCCTTCTGCCGCAAACTTACTAAACGCATGCTGCATGCCTTTTATGATCTCAACCGCGAATGCCTTCCCGGCCGACGGCACATCCGGAGCGATTTGAACAGTCATATTATCGGCGTTGGGCCGGGTGCGCCTGTTATACGTATCCTGCGCTTTGGCGCTTACGCGCACATCAAATGCGCCTCCTCCATTCAGCCCCTTTTCGACAGAAAACCGGATATTGCGCGGATCGGCAAGATCTATTCTGGCGTTTATAAAATGAGGCGCCTCTCCCTCAACGCGGACAGTGCAGGGCACGATAAGCGCGTTTCCTTCAACTGTGCCTTCAAGGTTAACATCTGCGATTATACCTTTGGCGATTTCCCTTATATTTCGCATTCTTACGTTTTGGAGCTGCTGGCCTTCAAACGATGCTACTATCAGTTGCAGAAAAGCTTTAAGCGGCCGCTCAAACCCCTCCTGCTCAAAAGTGGAATACGCTGCCAGTGTGTCTGTTTTATATAGATTTTGCGGCTCGGAAATACGCGATGAAACCGTATCAGGAAGAAGTGAACTCAGAAACACTATAGCCAGAAAAATCCTAAATGCCTTCGCTCCCATATTCTCCCTACTCTCCATTCCATCCGAAAGCGATACGCTCATAATGTATCATAATAAGAAGATGTGAATGTCACGGTAACGTAACATTATTGTAACTGTTTTGTAACTGCAGACGTCCTATTTGGGGGCACCCTACTGTTCAGAGAAAATCATAGCCAAAAGGGGCAACAAAGAATTCGCGATGATCCAATAGCAGGGTGTCCCCAAATAGGACGTCTGTGAGGATGGAGCTGGCGAGTGGATTTGAACCACCGACCTGCGGTTTACGAAACCGCTGCTCTACCAACTGAGCTACGCCAGCATTAATGCACTAACTCTAATTCTTTCAACGAGTTAGGCGATTCGCCTGTCTCGCTTGTATTTGCCGTTTTAGGCGTTTGTGCTATATTTGTGCTAATTCTATTTCCTAAGATCTCCACGGCCCGCTTTTTGTGATCCGGCGATAGATGCGAATACCGAAGCGTCATCTCGATGGACTTATGGCCCATCAGCTCCTGCACCGTCTTAATGTCTATACCGGACATAACCAAGTGCGAGGCGAATGTATGCCGCAGGTCGTGGAATTTGAAGTCAATTATATCACATTTTTTCAAAACTGCGTCAAAAGATTTTCGGACATTCAGATAAGGCTTACCGTCCTCGTGACAGAATATATATGGGCTGCTGGGATTTTTTGGAACGGCGATAAGAGTCTTTTTGACGATATCATTCATCAGCACTTCTCTGCGCTCACCATTCTTGGTGTGTAGCAAATATATTATGCCCTGTCCGAAGTTGATATTCTTCCATTGAAGAGTTAGTATCTCCGACTTACGCATTCCGGTAAATAAGGCGACTATCAGAATCGGCTTTAAATGCGGTGCCGCGCTGTCTAAGAACTTCGGGATCTCTTCCCGTTCGAGAAACCTCAAGCGCTTATTATTCTCTTTGAATAATTTCACCTTACGGACAGGGTTATCATCTGCCTTGCCCCATTCGATTGCTTTATTGAACATACATTTGAGGCATGCCAGCTCTCTATTTACGGTCGCCGCGGCGATCAGCTTGTCTTTTAACTTGGTCTCTTTGCGGACTTTTTTATACTCTTCTATCTGCTTAGACGTTATCTCATATAAATACTTGCCCGCGAAATGCCCGGACAAACGTTTTATAAGCTGCTCGTCTCTCTTTGCGACCCGGGGCCTTTTGTTAACCTTCGAGTGGAGCTCCACAAATGTCTTGGCAAAATCCTCAAACTTGATCTTCGCGTGTTTCTTGACATCGAGGAAACGGCCCTCTCTCACCTCGGCCCTCTTCTTGCCAAGGACAAGCTCGGCAAACTTCCGCGATTCCCCGACCGCCTCCCGCATCAATCGCCCATTAACGGAAAACCCTATGTACCAAATTTTACCTCGTTTATATATCATAGTATGTGTATATAGCCATATTTTGTACGGGTTGGCAAGTAGTTAATCGCCGCTCTCATACGGCGCCACCTTCTGCCTCTCGAGCCACTTATTCACCTCATCCATATTAAACCGAACAAGCCTGCCCATCTTAATATACGGGATCCTCTTCTGAGACGTCCACGCATAGACGGTCTCGATGCTTATACTTAAGACATCGGACAATTCTTGCGGCGACAGTAGTTTCGTCATAATTTACCACATAATAGGACATTCGGACATCGCAAATGTCCGGTTTTGTCGTGTTCTTGAGCATAAAAACAGCCTATGCGACCACGACACGACATTTTCAAAATCTGACATCACTCACAGACTTCGCCTCGCCCGACCCGCTCCCGACACCCCATTCCAAGGACCCGCCGATAGGCTTGTGAGTATT
>JBDRBZ010000145.1:0-13290 GCA_043822175.1 Candidatus Omnitrophota bacterium | reverse complement strand
CGCAGACCATAAAGGTGATATTGGGTGTCATAACCGAAAAACGGTTCAATTTTAAATGGTTTGTGGGTACGGGCGGTATGCCGAGTTCGCACGCGGCCGCGGTCAGCGGTATGGCAACGGCCATAGGTATTAATTACGGGATAAAATCGCCTATTTTCGCTTTGACCATACTGCTCGCCATAATAGTTATTTCAGACGCTCAGGGCGTGCGCAGGTCGACCGGTCAGCAGGCAGAGGTGTTAAACAAAATACTGGATGACCTGTACTGGAAAAAGACGATACAGGAGGACAGGCTGAAAGAGCTGCTGGGGCATACGCCCAGGCAGGTTTTGGTCGGGATACTGATAGGCGTGTGCGTAGTGCTGATTTTTTACTGCAGATATTCCGGAGGAGGCGGGTGAGCGCGATACATAAGAGAATATTAGTGATTGTCGGCGCGGGGTTGGTCGTGTTCCTGGCCATAACGTGGGCGCGCCAGCTGATGCTGTCCCAGGCGGCGAAAAAGCTTAGGCTGAGCCAGGAGAAAATTGATGCCATATACGATTACGGGCGTTCATTACATTCTCAGGGGGATTACGACAAGGCGGTACATTCGTTTCGCATAATAGCGGGCCAGGAAGGCACGGACGGGAAAAAACTGGAGGCCCTTCTCAGGCTGGCCGATATATACGAAAAGCAGGATCAGCTCGAGAAGGCCCGGAATGTTTACAGGCAGATCATGGACCAGTACCCTTCTTATGAGAATGTCGGCGAGGTGCAGAAACGGTTCGAGGACATAAGCATGAAGCTGATATTCTCGCCGTTTCCCACGGATTACAGTTTCCAGTATGTGATAAAGGCGAATGATACATTGGGTAAAATTGCCCGGGAATTCAATACGACGGTAGAGCTTCTAAAGCGCTCGAACGGTCTTAAGAACGATATCATTATTCCCGGGAAGACGCTGAAAATACCGAAGGGCAGGTTCAGGATACTGGTTGATAAATCGCAGAACCTGCTTTTCCTGGAAAGGGACGGGGAAATAATAAAGACGTTTACCGTTTCGACAGGAGAAAACAATTCCACCCCTGTGGGTACTTTTAAGATAGAGGAGAAACTGGCCAGCCCGCTTTGGTATAAAATAGGGGCGGTTGTCTCTCCGGACAGCCCCGACTACGAGTTGGGCACCAGGTGGATGGGGTTGTCTGTCTCCGGATACGGCATACACGGGACAAGGGATGAAAAGACGCTGGGGCGGCAGATTACGAAGGGATGCGTAAGGATGATGAACAGAGATGTCGAAGACTTGTTTGACATTGTCCCCAGCGGAACAGAAGTAGTGGTGGTCGATTAGCGTGAAGCGGTATTAAGGAGGCGCGGTAAATGGCGGCGCATGAATTGGGACTGGATTTCGAGAAACCCATAGTAGAGCTGGAGCGCAAGATCGAGGAGCTGAGGAGCTTTACCGCGCGCGAAGACATCGATCTTTCCGCCGAGATCAGAAAACTCGAGGACCGCCTTGAAAAAGTCAAGAAAGAGGTCTTCGAAAAGCTGACACCCTGGCAGAGGGTTCAGCTGGCCCGCCACCCAAAGCGTCCTTATACCCTGGATTATATTGAGATGCTGATGACCGATTTCGTGGAGCTGCACGGTGACCGGCATTTTGCGGACGACATGGCGATAGTATGCGGGACAGCCAGATTTGAGGGCCATAACATAATAGTGATTGGCCATCAGAAAGGGCGGGATACCAAGGAAAACCTCGCCAGAAATTTCGGCAGCGCCCATCCCGAAGGCTACAGAAAGGCCATGAGGATGATGAACCTGGCCGATAAATTCAGGATTCCTGTAGTGGTGTTTATCGATACCCCGGGGGCTTATCCCGGAATAGGCGCTGAAGAAAGGGGGCAGGCCGAGGCAATCGCGTATAACCTCCGTGAAATGACTAAATTAAAAGTTCCGATCATAGCGTTTGTTATCGGCGAGGGAGGATCAGGCGGCGCGCTGGGTATAGGGGTGGCTGACAGGGTGTTCGTCCTTGAAAACGCCTATTATTCCGTGATTTCCCCGGAAGGGTGCGCGGCTATCCTGTGGAAGGAGCGGTCAAAGGCCTGTGACGCCGCCGAGGCGTTAAAATTGACGGCGCATGACCTGCTGGGGCTGGGCATAATCGATGGCATGGTAAATGAGCCTCTGGGCGGCGCTCACAGGATGCCGAGGGATACGGCGGAAAATGTCCGTAAAATCCTCAAGGATTCCATTTCACAGTTAAGCAAGCTGGACGATGACGAACTTGTGAGGAGACGCTATGAAAAATACAGGGCAATGGGCATGTTTGAGACACGCAGGGAAAACGGCAAAAAAAATGAATGAGATTAAAATAAACAGCGATCAGGCGATGATCAGGGTGGTAAGCCAGGAGATCCTGGAATATGTCGAGAAAACCGTTCATGGCATTGACAAAGACGTGCTCTTTGATATAAGGTTATGCATAGAGGAGGCAGTAAGGAACGCCATGGTACACGGCAACAGGCAGAATAAGGATCTGCCCGTATACGTGTCATACGGGGTTGAGGCCGGCAAATTTATGCTTACTATAGAAGACCATGGCAGCGGATTTAACCCTGCGAAGGTACCTGATCCCACAGCTGACGAAAATCTGTACAAGGAGGGCGGCAGGGGAGTTTTTATTATACATAAGCTCATGGACAATGTCCGGTATAATGAGAAGGGCAACCGGGTCACGATGGAAAAATCGCTTAACTAATTACTATGGGAGGATTTATGGGTGTAAACGTTCAGGAAAAAGACGGCATCACGTTATGCTACATTTCAGGGGAAATAGACATAAACACGGCCCCCGACGTAAAAAAGGCGCTCGACAAAGTGGTCGCGGCCAGGAAGCCCAAGATACTTATTAATTTCAAGGATGTAAGTTATGTGGATTCGTCCGGCCTGGCCACGCTGGTCGAGCTTCTTAAAAATACGAGGACATACGGGGCCCGGCTGAAATTTTCAAACCTTTCGGCGAAAATACACAATCTGTTCGAGATAACCCGTCTGGAAAAACTTTTTGAGATCGAGGCGGATGAAAAAGACGCATTAGCCGGATTCGCCTGAGCCGGGGAGATAAAAGCATGAACTTTGTCGAGATGATAGGGCAGCCGGTAGTGATGGCATACCGTTATGCCGCGGGCGTGATCGCGCTTCTTGCCGATACGCTTCATGCCGTGTTTATAGGCCCGCTTAAGGGCAAGTTTCCCAGGATCGGCGGGATTTCCGAGCAAATGGTTTTCGCGGGCATACAATCGCTCGTGATAGTGTTTTTTGTCGCGCTGTTTACGGGCATAGTGATCGCCATGCAGAGCGCCTATCAGCTGGCAACGCTCGGGGCCGAGATTTACGTCGCGGCAATGGTCAGCGTAGGCATGGCCAGGGAGCTTGGGCCTGTGCTTACGAGCCTTGTCGTAGCCGGCCGGGTGGGTGCGGCCATTACGGCTGAAATAGGCAGCATGAAGGTTTCAGAGCAGATCGAGGCCCTTGAAACCATGGCTATCAACCCTGTCAGGTTTCTTGTGGTGCCCAGATTTCTGGCCCTTATTTTCATGCTGCCGTGCCTTACTGTATTAGCCGACGTGATAGGCATATTGGGGGGGTTCCTGGTAGGGGTGTATAATCTGGGGTTAAACCCTTACCGCTACATGGACATATCGTTTCAGTTCATGGTCTGGAAAGATGTGTGGACAGGGCTTCTAAAGAGTTTTGTGTTCGGCATGATAATATCGCTGATAGGGTGCTACATGGGCCTTAATACGAAAGGCGGGGCAGAGGGGGTCGGCAGGGCGACAACTGTCAGCGTGGTCACCAGTTTTATACTGATAATAGTTTTCGACTGTATTCTTACCGCTATATTTTATTTTTCAAATATGTAAGGATACCCGGGTAGAAGCGTGGAAAAAGAGCCTATAATAAAAGTCGAGGGATTAAAAAAGAGATTCGGGGACAGGGAAATCCTCAAAGGGATCGACCTCGAGGTTTATAAGGGCGAGACATTTGTCATTATGGGCGGGTCGGGCTGCGGCAAGAGTACTCTCTTGAGGCATCTTATAGGCGCGCTCAGGCCTGACGCGGGCAAGGTGTATGTGCTGGGCAGGGATATAGCCACGCTTAAGGAAGACGCCATGGATGAAGTGCGCAAAAAAATAGGCATGTCATATCAGGGATCGGCTCTTTTCGACTCAATGACAGTAGGGGAAAATGTAAGCCTGCCGCTCAGGGAGCATACAAAGCTGGACGAGGGTGTCATAAATATCATGGTAAAGATGAAGCTCGAGCTTGTCGGCTTGAGGGGGTTTGAAAACCTTATGCCGAGCCAGCTTTCGGGTGGCATGAAAAAAAGGGTCGGTTTCGCAAGGGCGGCGGCAATGGACCCGGAGATAGTATTTTATGATGAGCCTACCGCCGGGCTCGATCCCATAGTGACAGCCGTCATGGATAAGCTGATCACCGATCTTTCGGCGGCCCTTTCCGTCACGAGCGTTGTGGTCACGCATGACATGCACAGTGTTTTCCGCATAGCCGACAGGATAGCCATGCTATACGAGGGCAAGGTGGTGGAGATCGGCACTAAAGACGAAATACAGAAGAGCGAAAATCCTTATGTGCGCCAGTTTATAAGCGGGAGCCCGGACGGCCCGATAAAATTTTTCCGGCAGAAAGATGATTACCTGGAGGAGCTGACAACCTGAACGATGGTTTATCCGTTAAAATGAGAGTACTCGTCGGAGGTATTATATGAGAAAATTCTCGAATGAGTTTAAGGTGGGATTGCTGATTCTGCTTGCCGCAGCGGCCGGCGTGTATTTGTTTTCCAGGACAGAACACTTTACCAAAGAGACCTATACGCTCAAAACCTATTTCAATTATGCGGGCGGCCTTAAGGATAACTGTACCGTCACCCTGTCGGGAGTGGAGGTGGGAAGGGTGACCGAGATCGGTTTTATATATAATCCCGACACGAAGGTGGAGATCGAGATGTCGATAAATAAAGGCGTAAAGGTGCGCCGGAACGCCATAGCCTATATAACCTCAACAGGCTTCGTGGGAGATTCTTTTATAGGCATTACGTCGGGTACGGGAGACGCGCCGTTTGCGGAGGACGGGGACGCGCTCGAGAGCGAAGACCCGGTCCAGATGAGGGAGCTCATGAAAAGGGCCGAAACCATATCCGAGAAGCTGGATGAGACGCTCGTGGATGTCCGCGGTCTCGCCCAAAACCTGAACAGCACTGTCGCGGATAACCGGCAAAATATCGACAGCATAATATCCAACATAGAACAGACCAGCGTAAATTTCAACGAATTTTCAGATGACATAAAGCGCAATCCCTGGAAGCTGCTGATAAAAGGCAAATCCGACAAGTGATAAGGAATGATTTTCCACAAGATACCGTGCGCAGAATAATCTTTGCGGCGTTCTGTCTTTTTCTTGTATTCAGGCAGGCGGACGCCGGCGCCCTGGTGGAAATTTATAAGGTAAAAGGCAAGGCGTATTATCTGGGCGTCAAGACAAAGATAGGCGACAAGAAATGGCAGACAATTTTCTCGGGGACGGTGCTTAGAGGCAATGAACGCATAAAGACCATGGCCGATTCCCAGTGTATCATGCTTGTAAACCCCAACACGGTTATCTGCGTGCTGGCAGAATCAGACCTGCAGATTTTAGACTACGGGCGCAGGGTGATGCTTGAGGACGGGGGCATGTACGCCAGCGTTGTGGCGGCGCAGGACAGGAAGTCTTTTGCCGTGAAGACGGCCGAGATCGTTTGCGAGATGTCCGGCGGGGCATTCGGTATATTCCTGAGCGGCGGGGAAACGGTTGCCGAAGTATACAAAGGCTCATTGCGCGTGAAGGGGCTTTTGCTGTCAGATGAACAGGATGTGGCAGAAGGGCTGTTCTGCATAGCTGATGAATTCGGCAATATGTCGGATCCCGAGAAAATAAAATCCGAGGACCTGGAAAATTACAGTAAATGGCAGGATTTCGCGGAACTGTACGTTAGCGAGCTTGAAAGGGCGGAAAATCGAAAAATGCGGGCAGAGGAGGAGCGCAGGTCGGCCCCCCGTCGGCAAAACGGCATACCGGAATAGGGGCTGATTTTTTAACTGTCATGAAAATAAAACCCTTCTTTTCAAAAACAGCGGCCGCGTGCGTTTTGATAAGCGTCATGGCCGTTGTGATGGGACTTTCCTATTCGCGGGTGTTCGACACTTACGAGCTCCCCCTGCTTGACTTCAGATTCAGAATGCGCCCGCCCCTGCCGGTCGACAAAAACATCGTTATTATCGACATCTGTGATATGTCGATCAGCCAGATAGGCAGCTGGCCCTTTCCCAGGAAATATCACGCTCTCCTGGTCAGGGCCCTGTCCGAGGCCGGCGCCAAACAGATAGTGTTTGATATGTTTTTCAGCGAAAAGGCGCCCGGGGATGAGGAATTCGCCGATGAAATAAAGAAAGCCGGCAATATCTATATGCCGTATGTCTTTTCGGCCGAACTCGGAAAAGAGCTTAACTGCCCCCTCGCGAACGAATATGACGCGGAATTGATAGACATATTCAGTAAATCGTGCAGGGGAACGGGGCATATTACCATACTTCCCGATACCGACGGTAAGTTCCGCAGGATAGCCCCGTACATAAAATACAAGGGAGAGCTCTATCCCTATATCACTATACGGGCGGTACTGGATTATATGGACATGTCTCCGGACGATGCGCGCATAGAACCGGGTAAACATGTGCACCTGCCTGACGGCACCGATATACCGCTGGACATAAGATCGAACATAATAGTGAATTTCCCGGGCAAGTGGGGTACGATATTCAGGCATTATGCCTACGTGGATATTCTAAAATCATATATCGCCAAACTTGAAGGGAAAAAAGGGTGCGTGGATTTAAGCCGGCTTAAAAACGCGGTGTGTTTTATCGGATACACCGCTACCGGCATGGATGCCCACGCGTCGCCGTTCGAGGCCCTGTATCCGGGCGTAGGTATACACGCGAGCGTCTTTAACAGCATCCTGCACAAGATTTTTATTAACCGCGCCCGCAGGACCGTGAACATGCTGATACTGGTGCTACTGCTCATCCTGACTTATGGCGCCTCCGCTAAGAGCCGCAGGCTGGAAAGCGTGACATACATGTCTGTGATCATCGGGCTGTTTTTTCTTTTCTCGATGGCGCTTTTTATAGCTTTCGGATACTGGATAGACGTGTTTTATCCCATGGCGCTCATGGTGTTTTTTTATCTCGGGCTTACCTTCAGGAAATATCTGGTAGAGACTCAGAAGCGGGAACTTCTCGAGAAAGAGCTTTCAATAGCCAAAAACATCCAGGAGAGTTTCCTCCCCATGGCTAAGCCCGAAGTCCCGGGCGTTGATATTGAGGTGAAAATGGTTACGGCGAAACAGGTCGGGGGCGACCTGTATGATTTTGTGCATATCTCGGACACAAAAGCCGGGGTGATGATAGGGGATGTGTCGGGCAAGGGCGTTCCCGCGGCGCTGTACATGGCCAAGGTTGTAAGCGAATTTAAGCCCTTTGCCAGGGAAGAAACAACGGACAAGACATTGACGCTTCTGAATGACAGGCTTGTCGCGGAAAGCGCCTCAAGCCTTTTTGTCACGATCGCGTATATAATATTCGACCTCGGTGAAATGAAGTTAAGGTTTTCGCTGGGCGGGCACCTGCCCATTATTATGATGCGGCAGGGTGAGGATAAGCCGCGGCTCCTGGACCTCAAGGTCGGCATGCCGCTCGGGATGATGGAGTGCCCTTTCGAGGAGGGCATACATGACATAAGAGACGGCGATATGTTCGTCCTTTATACGGACGGCGTTACGGAAGCGATGGATGTGAAAAACGAAATGTTCGGGGAGGAAAAGCTTGCCGAACTCGTGCTGAAGAACAGGGAGCAGAGCGCGGGTGAGATTGTGAAGACGATTCACAACGCGGTCAGCGCCTTTGCCGGCAGGGCGCCGCAGCATGATGATATCACGGTTATTGCCGTAAGAATAACGACGGGAGGTAAACAGGATGGATAGGAGAAGGAAAGAAAAGAACATTCTCGAAATATTGCTGGAAGTAAGCAGGAAAACGAGCTCGAGCCTGGACATGCAGACGGTAAGCGGCATCATATTGAAGCACGCCAGGAGTTTCGTGAATGCCGATTACAGCGCCCTTTTCCTGCTCGATGACGAGTCCAAGCACCTTATCCTGATAGGCGCCGACGGCTTCAGCAAAAACCAGATGGATAACCTGAACCTGCTGAGGAACCTGGAGGAGATTAACGCCGAAGTGGTAAAAAAACGAAAGACCCTGGTATTTACCAACATGGCTAAGAAAATAGCGGATAATAAAATCCGGCTGCGGCATGCCGGCGCTAAATTTCCCCTGGGCGCCTTCATAGCGGTGCCGCTGAACAAGGATAATAAGGTCGTAGGGGTGCTGATCGTGAGCAATGATAAGGCCGGGAAGATGGCTTTTACCGAACAGCACAAAAAACTCCTTTACACTCTGGCCAATCATGTCTCGATTGCCTTATTAAACGCCAAGCTGTATAAAGAGTTAAAAGATCTCTTCCTCAATACGGTCGAGAGCCTGGCGTCAGCCATTGACGCCAGAGACAGGTATACGCACGGCCATTCGCGCAGGGTCGCCCAGTATGCGGTGGCGATAGCGGAGGAAATAAACAAAACCCCGGATTTTATAGGCAACGTGAGGCTGTCGGGGCTGCTTCACGACATAGGCAAGATAGGCATAAGAGACAGCATACTCTCCAAAACAGGGCCGCTTACAGATGAAGAGGTTATTAAGATGCGCGCCCATCCGACCATCGGCCTTAAAATAGTCGAGACAGTCATCAATTATCAGGGGGTGATAAGGGGCATCGTAGAGCATCATGAGCGGCTTAACGGTTCCGGATACCCCAATAAACTGTATAATGACGGTATATCACTGGAAGGCAGGATTATCGCTGTCGCAGATACATTTGACGCCCTGACCACTACCCGGCCCTATCAGGCCCCGTATACCGCGAAGGAGGCCATGCTTGAGATAGTGAGGTGTTCAGGGGATCTTTTTGACCCCTGTGTGGTTAAGGCATTTCAGACGTCGTTCAGCAAGTACCCCCGAATTTTGGAGATTTACCTGAAATATGTGCGGCGCGCTTACGGATTTTTTGTCGCGAAAAAAAACGTTTCTCGCGCTGACGGCAATTTTCCTCATTTCGCTCGTAATCCGTGTCATATATATTAACCGGCTGGAGTCCACGCCCATATTCGGCTTTTTCGCCATGGATGCCGAATACTACGACCGTATCGCAATGGGCATACTGAAGGGATACAAACCTGGGCCCGAGGTGCTTTACTCGTATCCGTTATATCCCGTATTCCTCTCGGTTGCTTATTTCCTGTTCGGACACGCGTTAAAGGCGGTATGCTGTTGCCAGGCAGTGATCGACTCTGTCACGGCGGTCATCCTGTATTTTATTGCCGCGAAAGTATTCAGGAATTATGTCATGGGCCTGGCAGCGGCTTTTATCTACGCGCTTTACGGCATGGCCGTCTTTTATGCCGGATTTCTTCTGGACGTGACGCTTGTGACTTTTTTTTACGCGCTTTCGTTTCTGCTCATATTAAGGGCTGAAGCCGGGACAAGATACACGTGGTGGCTTCTCGCCGGTATCTCCACGGCCCTTGCAATGCTTCTGAAAGCCGGTATCCTTCTCTGCGTGCCTGTTTTTGCGGTCTATGCCTTTTTACCTTCCGGCAACAGGACCCTTATGCGCAGGGCGGTGAGCGTATCGCTTTTATGCGCCGGCATATTGCTGGCCGCCTATCCGTTTGCCGCGAGAAATTTGAGCGCGGGAGGCGGCTTTTCGCCTTTTCCGGCTCACGGGGGCCTTAATTTTTATATAGGCAATCATGACGGCGCGACAGGGGCGTATGCGCCCCTTGATGGGGTTTCCAATTCACCGGTTACGCAGATAAAATCTTCGGTCAACACTGCCAGAAAAAGCCTGGGAAAAGACGCGAAGGCGCCGGAAGTTTCCCGTTACTGGTCGGGAATGGCCTGCCGGTTCATAGCGGGTAAGCCCGGGGTTTTCCTGGCGCTTACGGTCAGGAAGTTTTTTCTTTTCTGGAACGCCAGGGAGATAGGGTCAAACATGAATATCGCGTTTGCCATGAAATTTCTGCCTATTTTAAAATGGGCGTTTTTCTCTTTCGGTATCGTGGGTCCGTTCGCGTTTGCGGGATTGATCTTTGCCGCTGGATCCGGAAGCCGGGATGAGCGGTTCCTGGCCTCTTTCATTGTCATGTACATGGTCTCGGTTCTCCTGTATTTTGTGGCAGCCCGTTTAAGATTTATCTGTATTCCGTTTATGATATCCATGGCCGTATCCGGGGGGCACAGGATTTTCATGTCATTCAGGTCGGATAGCTTCAGGGACCGCGGATACGCGGTTATTATTCTCGTAATCTCTTTAATCGTTGTGCATCAGCGTTTTTATGCCGTGAAAGGACTTACGCAGAACTACGAGATATCTATGAGCAATCTGGGGAACATATACAGCGAAAAAGGGATGCTCGGTGAGGCTGTCGAAGAATATAAAAAAGCTATCAGGGAAAACCCTGATTACGCGGAGGCTCACAATAATCTCGGGGCTGTCTACCTTGAGAAGGGGATGTCTGATGACGCTATCAGGGAATTCAAAGAGGCAATACGTCTCAATCGCGATTACGCGGAGGCTTATTACAATCTTGGATTGGCGTATGCGGGTAAAGGTTTACGGGATAATGCCGTAACAGAGTATAAAAAGGCGATTGAGGTGGATCCCGAACATGTCAGGGCTCATTATAATCTGGGGTATCTTTACGGGGAAACCGGCATGACAGATAACGCCGTTGCGGAATACGAAAAAGTTATTTCCATAGATCCTGCCCACTACAAATCGTACTTTAATCTGGCCGTAGCCTATTACGGGAAAGCGGATTTCGAGAAGGCGCTCTATTATTACAACAAGGCGGTCAGGTATGGCTCAAAAGGCGACCCCAGGCTCCTCTCCCTCATCCAATCCGAAGGGAAAGAGTAAATACTTGCAAGGGGAAGGCAGCCCCTTTTTGCTCGGACAAAATCATTAAGGTGGTGCCGAAGGTGGGAGTTGAACCCACATGAAGTTGCCCTCACCGGTTTTTGAGACCGGCGCGTATGCCAGTTCCGCCACTTCGGCAGTATGGTGGTCAAATTTGGTGGAGCTGACGGGATTCGAACCCGTGATAGCAGAATGCCATTCTGCCGTGATCCCACTTCACCACAGCCCCACGCTTGATTATCGCGTTTCGTAGGATATGGATTTTACCATAACTTCCCCTCAAAAGCCAGAAAAAGAGGAAGAGCCCACAACCCAAAGCCCATAGCCTATAGCCTATGCCCCATAACCATCTTTGCTATTGACTATAGTTTGGGGCGATATTACAATACCTCTTACCATGTCAACGAAAGAAAGTTATCCTTTTTCCCAAATTGAGCCCAAATGGCGCGAATTCTGGCGTGAACATAAGCTGTTTGAGGTTGATGTCAAACAGGCCGATAACAAGTTTTATTGTCTGATGATGTTCCCCTACCCATCCGCGGCGCTTCATGTCGGCCACGGCCGTAACTATATAATCGGAGACGTCGTGGCCCGGTACAAAAAGATGCGCGGGCTTAACGTGCTCGCTCCCATGGGGTGGGACGCGTTCGGGCTGCCCGCGGAGAATGCCGCGATAAAGAATAACATACATCCCCGTGTGTCCACACTGAACAATATCAAGACCATGAAACGGCAGCTGGATTCGTGGGGTGTATGCTATGACTGGTCCAGGGAAGTGACTTCCTGCATGCCCGACTACTATAAATGGACACAGTGGATCTTCCTTAAACTCTTTGAGAAAGGCCTGGCGTTCAAAAAGAAGGCGTATGTTAACTGGTGCCCTTCCTGTAACACTGTGCTTGCCAACGAGCAGGTGATAGACGGCAAATGCGAGAGGTGCGAGTCGCAGGTTACGCAGAAAGACCTTGAGCAGTGGTTTTTCAGGATCACGGAATACAGCGATCGCCTTCTGGCGGACCTTGATAAACTTAAAGGGTGGCCTGAGCGCGTAAAAATCATGCAGGCCAACTGGATAGGCAAAAGCCGCGGAGTTAATATAGATTTCAGGGTGGACGGAAGCGATAAGACGCTGACGTGCTTTACGACAAGGGTTGACACAATATTCGGGGCCACTTACATGGTGCTTTCCGCGGCACATCCTGACATACCCGAGCTTGTAAGCGGCGTAAAAGAAAAAGATGAGATACTGGAATTTGTGCGGCAGGTAAGGGATGAGGCAAAGGGTAAAAGGGCGGACATGGACGCCGAGAAAAAAGGTGTTTTCACCGGGAGGTATGTGATAAACCCCGTGAATAACATGAAGATACCGCTGTGGGTATCAAACTATGTGCTTATGGAGTACGGTACGGGCTCTGTCATGGCCGTGCCGGCCCATGACGAAAGGGATTTTGAATTTGCCGGGAAATACGGCCTGCCGGTAACGGTTGTTATCGACGATCCGGAATTCCCGCTGGACCCGGAAATAATGAAACAGGCGTACGTTAAAAACGGGGTCATGGTGAATTCCGGACAATTTAACGGCATATCCAGTGTTGAGGCCATGGAGAAAATAGCGGACTTCATGGAGGAGAAAGGGATAGGCAGGAGGAGCGTACAGTATAAGCTCAGGGACTGGCTTATTTCCAGGCAGAGATACTGGGGCGCGCCCATACCTGTTATATACTGCGATAAGTGCGGCATTGTCCCTGTTCCGGAAAAGGATCTGCCGGTTGAGTTGCCTGAACAGGTTGAGTTTAAGCCTCACGGTGAATCGCCCCTCAAATCGGCTAAAGGCTTTGTCGATACCGCCTGCCCCAAATGCGGCCTTGCGGCAAGGAGAGAGATCGATACGATGGATACGTTTGTCGATTCCAGCTGGTATTTTTTAAGGTACATATCGCCGCGCGACGCTGAAAAGCCGTTTATTACGGCGGATGTGAACAAATGGCTTCCCGTTGACCAGTATATAGGCGGTGTGGAGCACGCGATCCTGCACCTTCTTTACTCGCGATTTATAACCAAGGTGCTTTATGATATGGGATATATAGGTTTTGACGAACCGTTCGCCAATCTGTTTACGCAGGGCATGATCATTAAAAACGGCGCCAAGATGTC
>JBDRBZ010000144.1:0-3356 GCA_043822175.1 Candidatus Omnitrophota bacterium | reverse complement strand
ATGCCGAGCTTCTCGGCGATTTCGCGGATGTGCTTCATTTTCGCTTTTCTCGCGATCACGATGTCAGAAGGTACTTGTTTCATTTGCCGCCACCTCCGGTTAGACTGGTTTTTATTTCCACAAGTTTATCTAATTTCTCCTCGCAGTCATTAACGCTGTAAAGGGATGAGCCTATGCCGCACGGCAGAGTAAGCAGGTCCCCGGCCGCAAAGTCCTTCACGTCGGGCCTGTTTACGACGCCCCAGGCGATCTTCTTGCCGTTCCTGTACTTGGGGTATTTGGTAAGATCGAACTGGGACGCGTCAAAGCTTATGATCTTTATGTTAGAATCAAACATGTCGTCCCAGTTCATGTTTCCGCACGTATGGATGCCCGGCACAACGCTGAAACTTGAAAATATCGCGTCCCACATCTTCCTGTAGTCAAAACCGGCCTGGCCGAGGGCAGGCTCATCGAGAAAAAGTATAATTTCTTCAGCCTTAAGCCCGTCGAGTATGGCGCTTATGTGCTCATAGCATCTCGTGATCGCCTCGTCTTCCGGATATCCTGCCAGTATAAGCGTAGCCGGGCCTACGCACTGGACCTTGACGGCCTCAAACGCGTGTTTTTTGAATTCCCGAAGACAGCTCATCCTGCCGGGCTCCTTAATATACGCCATCATGGCGTCGCCGAGCTTTGGCAGTTCTGGCAGAAACGGTATATCATGCCTGAGGCTGTATGCTATCGCGTCCGGCACATTATCATATGGGAGGGATCCTATCTGCGTTATGATTCTGTCAGGCTTCATAATGACCTGATTATACCACAGTCGGGCTTGTGCGAAAAATAAAAATAAACGATTGTTAGGCGGCTATCACCAGGCGGCGCAAGTTGGCATAATACCTGATAAGCTCCTGTTTGTCAAACTGATCGGCGTCCGGTATAAGCGAGAATGTTACCCAGCCGTTGACTATGGCTATATTGGGCCGGATGTTCAGCTTCGCGAGATCGATTTCTTCCGCGATTGTGTCAAGGCTTGCGATTTCAAGGAACTGCGCTAGCGTGATCGCAACGATCTCTAGCAGCGGGTAATAGGCGTTCATCTTGAAATCTTTATCGTTAATATAAACCCCATGGACATTGGTGTTTTGCGCCACGGCGCCCATAGCGTTCGCGGCATTTTGCCCGTCAAAAGGATCCGGCATCGACGCGAACATAAATACTTCATAATCGGATTTGCCGGCATACATCGCAAGCGCTGATGCCGCGTTTTCGGGCGTAAAAAATACCTTTCGCATGTTGATAAGCAGCTTACCGAGCGCCGGGTCATCCTTAAGTCCGTCCATGACATTACATACAAGTTCCACGGGTTTTACCGGCATAGAACGGTCAAACGCGAGCACAATCTTTTTACCGCGCAGCGCGGCCGAGATAAAGCATTCTTTTGAAAACCTTGCCCGCCCTTCAACATCCACGGACATGTCCCTGAGCAGGTTTGCGGGATGCCTGCGGGATTGTTTTTCAAGCTCGTCACCGCCGAGCCGCTCAAGCCGTCTGACCAATCCTTGGGGGATCTCGGCGGTTTGCGGCAAAGAACGGAGAGCCTCGTCCCGTGTTTGCGTTTCGGCATCATCCCGCAGGTCAGCACCGGGGCTGCCTATATTCGGGCGCCGAAACACCGGCCCAAGCATGTGATACGCGCATACCATCAGCGCAAACGATGATACTGTTACCGCAATGAATGTAAAAGAATACGGCGCCGCAATGGCGGCAACATAAGCATATAGCGAAAATAACAGTATCGCGTTTGTTAAACCATGACAGAATACAGGGGCGAATATGCCTCCCGTCGCCCAAAACATGTAGCAATAGACTAACCCCGCGACAAAGCGGGTCATAAACCCTGTCGGATCAACATATTCGTGGTCAAACGCGAAAATGGCAGACGAAATCGTACCGGCCACAATAAACGAATACCGCCCGGATTCCTCCAGCATGCTAACCCTGAATAGCCCGTGCAGTAACCACCCGAACAACAAAAACCGGTAAATAATCTCCTCGCAGAAAGGACCGGTAACGGTTCCCTGCAGAAACAATGAAACCCACGTGTGCCCCGATATCACCTTGCCAAAATTATAGGACTGTCCCAGGTTTGGATATAGTCTGTTAATGACAGCGCCGTAACCACACTGGATCGCTAATGTCGCCAGACACAGACAGAGCGTTATTTTTACGCATGCCATTATAATGCCCGGATCAATCGACTTCCGTGTAGCCCACGCCCTTTTGAGTTCATTTTCGATTTTGCCTCCGAAAACCCTATTGTCCGGCTTTATCAGCCGATATTCCTCCCAAATGAAAAGCAAGTAAACGGTAAGCACTGGCCAGGGACCGATCGTAAAAACCGCTTGCAAGACACTCAATCCGCCACCAAACCATAAGTTTAACACCGAAGGCAATGTCGTGATTATCGCGTAACCCAAAAAAAACACTATTGCCAATACTGCCCCCTCTGATAAAAATCGCGAGCGTTTCACGCAAGGGATCGATTGTGCGGCCTGCCTTGCGAATCTCTCTATTTGCAGCAGGATTTTAAAAGGCAGCGCGAGAATGGCTTTAAGGGTAACCTCACCCTGTCCGGGCAGATACATCTTAAGCCGCCGGAACGTACTGCCGTGAGCAGTATTATGTCTGTATACAGGATTGCTGTTTATGCCCGGCATGTGCGTACCCGCAAATTTCTTTATATCTATCTCTTTTTGCCGCGCCAGGTCAAGCAGTGAAGCATGCCCCACACGCATATTTCCGAGCACGTCATTGAGCAGGCGTATAACGCGCTGTGAGTACACATGCTCATGCCTGAACAGGTCATCGGCAAAATCACCCTCTTTGACGGCCGACAGGTACTTAACCCCTATCTCTTCATAAAAAGCGTCCCGCCTTACGGGGTCTGACATGTATGCCAGTATGTTTTCGCCCCCACATATGTCAAAAACCTCGTCAAACGCCGTAAGAAAATCCATCCTGTCATCAAATGACAGGCCCGCAATCGCATCCCTGAAGCTTTTCACGAAAGGCGTACGCCTGATTAGAAGATGAAGCAGCTCATGATCGTACGACCTCGTGAATGTCAAACGCAGCCCGTACGTACGCTCAAAGGCCGTGATAAAATCAGTTAGCTCCTTATCAGCCACAATCCCGCCGGTTTCCCTGTCGATCTTCATAAGGCCGCGCTCCCTGCGCAGGATTTCCCCGACTTTTGAAACAAGCCCGGGAGGGAACCCGTGCTCTTCCATCAACTGTGTGTACCGCTCGATTTTAACCGTCGAGAATATGTCATGGGAATCAATGATTCGCTCCAAGTCCAGTTCCACAGG
>JBDRBZ010000143.1:0-2392 GCA_043822175.1 Candidatus Omnitrophota bacterium | reverse complement strand
CGCCGATGTGGTCAGGCGCTTGGCCACGACCACGTTACGCACGCCGTCAGGTATGATAAGGTCAACCGGGAGCTCTATGGCCGGGCCGTGCCATTCGATGAGGCAGGCATCGTCCTCAGGTTCATCGGCAGGAGTAATCCTCCGCACCACGGCAAAACCCACGGCATGCATGCATCTTTCGGCGGGCAGATCACCCGCGTCTTTGAAATGATATATGATTTTTACGTCCTGCGAGAATTTCCACCCGGGTGAGGCCGAGGCCGCCGCTGTACCGGATTGCGAAACCCGGTCATCTATTTCACGCCAGTTAAAATCGGACACAGATCCTTCCCGCTTAAAAGCACCGTAATCCGATACGTACAATCTTTCCTTAAACACGGCTGACGGCTGCTCTGTCTCCACAGCCATTTCGTCTTTTTTGTACGCGGCCTGTTCATTTTTGATTTCTATAAGTTCTCTCAGGATGCGGTGCAGCACAAACACAAGCACGCATCCCATAACCGCCGCCAGGATCGACAAGTATCCTGATTTTATTGCATACAGGGTAATTTCCAGCACGCCGGCGGTTTCAAGCAGGCTCCACAGCCCGTATCCTATCGATAAAGCCGAAAATCCAAGCGCCGGGACCGCATGGCCTGAAAATAGCGCCAGCATCTGCCTGGGATAGACAAGAAATATATGCGAGAGCGCGCCTGTCAGGCCGTCTTTTGCCTTTACATGCGTGTGCATCCGCTCGTGGACCTCGATCACGTTTATATCTTTACCGGACAAATGGACTCTTAAATCCCCCTGTATCCCGTCCCGGGACGTGGCAGTCGCTTCGGGATTAAACAGGGCCCTGCTGAAATAATGAAACAGACGTGATCCGCCATCCGGAGGCGGGAGCCCGGCGCGCATTTCATGCGCCATCTGATGGGCCGTGGTATGCCGGAACGAAAGCCACGTTATCATGATGCCGAAAACCGAGGCAATATAAAACCAGGCATTGTTTTGAAACACAAAAAACGTAAGGGCCGCCACCGCAAGTGTCAGGCACCCTGAAATAACCGCGGCGATCGCGTTGCCCCGAGGCGATGATTTGGGGCTATCGTCATCATCGCGTATCTCCATCACCACGCGCCATTCGCTGTCAGCCGTGGCGTCTCCAACCTCCCGCTGCCCGGGCATTGCGGCAATCAGCACTTTTTTAAGCCCCTCATCCGTCTCAAACGGAAGCCGTAATCTATCCCAATCGACTTTAACAATCCTAGTAAAATCCAGTTCGCCTATCCTGGCCGTACCCCTTCTTGTATTCCTCAACGTATCAATAATCGATGCCCTACTGTAGTCGCCGCAAAAAGCGACTAATAACAGAGCTTCCACGAACACCGCGTCGTCATAAGACCCCGCGGCCCTGACCACATGATCGGTTATGCCCCGCATGTTGGGGAGCACCCTTGCCCGGGGGAATGTCACAATTATCTTAAATCCGGTTTTAGTGTGTATTTTGCCTCCGTCCGATTCACGGACATATGGTATCCTGTCACTGCCCAACACCATGAGGTAAGTCCTGCCGTCCGGGCCTTTCACGTATACTTCGACATCCGCCCCTGCCACGGCCGCTTCATGAAAAAGTTTGGCAAGCCCGAATCCGAACCCGCCGTAAACCGGATCCAACGGAGCGGCGGTACTATCCCCATAATCCGCCTCACCGGGCTCAGGGCCGAACAACTGCCGCTTTCTGTCATCTATCCTTTTTTTCTGGGTCGCGTGCCTGGAGGAATATCCCGGCAAAGCCATCAGCATCAGGGCCGCCTCATTGATGGGCTCTGCTATGCAGTTATTCTCGAATATAAGCCTGGCCTTTTTGTCTTCTGTTACACGCAGTTTTACGCTGATAACAGGCTCTTCTTGCGTAACCAACGGCGCTTCGCTTAAATGAAAGTTGCTTAAAGCGTTTTTGCGGAGTTCACCGCATATTCTTTTTATACCCTGAAGCGAAACTTTCTCGAGCAGCACGCGTTCATAGCCAAGATCCCTGCGCAATTTCAGTCCACGCGTAAAACGGCCGCTGTCCGGACCTTCCAGATCAGCAGTATCATACGCCAGCGCCATGGAAAGGTACTCTGTCAGGTCTACATCCCGCACATCCTTTTCCAGGCTGCCGTCTCTACTGCGGCCGGGCATGCATATTTTTTCCAGCAGATACATAAGCCCCTGATTGACTTCATAAATTCTATAAAGTGCCGCATAACGGTTTTCAACCATGCCCTTAAGCCACGCGGCAGCTCCGGGAGAACAGGCAAAGCCGTCTTCAAGCCTTCCGTAATTATATCCAACGTGTATAAGGAAATCTTCGACAAGTGAAAACGTTAAATTAATGACTGCCATTATCTCGGCTTCTATTTCTTCC
>JBDRBZ010000142.1:0-2532 GCA_043822175.1 Candidatus Omnitrophota bacterium | reverse complement strand
CATCGGGCGTGAATCCGTAATAAAGACACAAAAGGGATTGAGAAGGGATAACCTGAAATTTTATGTTTACCCGGCTCCCGGCCGGCCGGCGCTTACCGGGACTCTGAAGTCGGTCGTATCCATACCGCTTTCAACCGTGACGACAAGGGAAGGCATCATGTTTCTCGGGAGCACTAAAGAAGACGCGTTTTCCGCGGAAAGCATGCTCATCCTTAACATACTGGCCGAGGAATTATCGCTTTTTCTCGAAAATGAGAGGGTCAAACGGGCCCTTGCCGACGCCAAAAACCGGCTCGAATCCATGCTCAACTGCATGTGCGAGGGCATGATAGCGCTTAACGAAAAATTCGAGGTCACGCTTGTCAACCCCTCGGCAAAGGAATTGCTGGGCCTTTCCGATGTGAGGATAGGCATGCCCGTGTGGGAGATGATAGAGGCTAAGGACATGATCGAACTTATAAACGACATGTCAAAAGTCGGGCCCGATGTGTTTACGCGTGACATTAACCTCATCCTGCCGGATAAGGCGCGGGCGGTTAAAGCGTACGCCGCGGCCGTGACCGACAGCCTGGGCAGGGCCGGGGGGTGGATGATCCTTCTTACGGACGTGACAAAAGAGAAAGAAGTCGACAGGATGAAGTCAGAGTTTATCTCCACCACTTCCCATGAGCTCAGGACGCCGCTTGCCGCGATCAGGGAGTCTGTCGCGCTCATCCTTGACGGAACGACAGGCGCGCTTTCGCCCCAGCAGGACAAATTCTTGGGTATCGCCAAAAGAAACATAGAAAGGCTCTCGAACCTTATCAATGACATACTGGACCTTTCCAAGATCGAGACCGGTAAGATGGAGCTTAAGAAAGAATACACCGACCCGGCTGAGATAGTGAAGAGGGCGCTTGAGCCCATGCAGTTTCTCGCGAAAAACGTAAAAGTAAATCTTGTCCTGGATGTGCGCAGCGCCATGCCCGTGATATACTGCGACCCTGACAGGGTGACGCAGGTCGTGGTGAATCTCGTCGGTAACGCGATAAAATTTACGCCGGCAGGCGGCAGCGTGACGGTCGGGCTCATACAGGAAAGCCGCGCCGTCGAAGGGAAAGGCGGGAAAGAGGAGTTCGTCAGAGTCAGTGTTACGGATACGGGCTCGGGCATAGACAAAAAGGATTTTGAAAAGCTTTTTACGAGGTTCGGCCAGCTGGACGGTTCTCTCACGAGGCGGCCGGGCGGCACCGGATTAGGCCTTGCTATATGCAAGGAGCTTGTGAACATGCATGGCGGAAATATATGGGTTGAATCGGAGTTGGGGGTGGGAAGTACTTTCAGCTTTATCCTACCGTTAGAGGCGGCTTGAGAGGAGGTTGTAGTATGACTATGAAATTATCAGAGGTTCAAAAAAGCGCCCTGCTCGAGGCAGGCAACATCGGCGCGGGGCACGCGGCGATCGCGCTCTCACAACTTATGGGCAAAAAGATAATGATAGCGATACCGTCAATCGAAATACTCGAGACCTCGGATGTGAGCGGGGTCATGGGAGGCGGGGACAAGACGTTTATACAGGTCTGCCTGAAAGTGCTCGGTGACGCGGAAGGGATCATGGTGTTTACGATCGAGGACACGCGGGCCATGACGCTGTGCGATGTCGTGATGGGGCAGGCCCCCGGTACCACCAAAATACTCGGTGAGATCGAGCAGTCCGCGATGAAAGAAGTCGGCAGCATTGTGGCATCCTCGTATCTTAACGCGCTCAGCGAAATGACAGGTCTTTCGCTTCTTGTATCCACTCCCGAATATAACGCGGGCTGCATAGCCGCCCTTGACAGGCTGCTCCGGAGAAAAGGAGGGGAGAACGATGTGGCGCGTGAAGTCATGTGCATTAAAACCGAGTTTGTGGAGGCCGCGAATAAGATAGAGGGGTATCTGGTGCTTATGCCGGCGGCTGCCGCTATCAAGACTATTCTTGACGCCTTGCGCGTCTAAAAAGGAGGTAAACATGCCGTTAAAAGGGAAGGTGCTTATTATAGACGATGAGCCGGATCTCCTGGAGACAATGAGTTACAGGCTGAGCACGGCCGGGTACGACATAATGACGGCGCTTGACGGCGCGACAGGGCTCAACAGGGCGGCGCAGGACAGACCCGACCTCGTTATACTCGATGTTATGATGCCGGGCGCCGACGGGTTCGAGATTCTGAAGAAACTGAAAGAGACAAAAGAGACAAGGGACATACCGGTCATAGTCTTTTCCTGCGGCAGGCAGGAAGAGGAATGGGCAAAGAGGTCATTGAGCCTCGGCGCCTCAGGATACATTGTCAAGCCCTTTGAGTCGGACGCGCTTCTTTTTACTGTGGATAAATTCGTCAAAAGGCGGAGGAAGGGGTAATTTATGAAGCATAATCTCACGAACGCGCAGTTGGACGCGCTAAAGGAAGCCACGAACATAGGCGCCGGCCACGCGGCGATAGCGCTTTCACAGCTTATAGGCAGGAAGATAATGATTGCGGTCACTGATTCCAGGATCATACCGAGCGACAT
>JBDRBZ010000141.1:0-7889 GCA_043822175.1 Candidatus Omnitrophota bacterium | reverse complement strand
GAAGCCTCCTGAAGGCCCTTATTTCATCGCGAGAATCCGAAAAACCGGGCATGACCAGGTAGTTTACCGAAACGAAACACCCTTTTTTACTGGCGAGCCTTACGGACTCGAGCACGTCTTTAAACGAGTATCCGCGCGGCTTGTAATAGCGCTCATAATATTTTTCCCTGGCGCTGTTCATGCTAACCCTCATGCTGTCGAGCCCCGCATCCGCAAGGCGCGCGACACGGTCCGGAACGCTGGCATTAGTATTAAGGTTGATAATCCCCTTAGCCGTTTTGCTCCTTATCAGCCTGACCGCTTTTTCTATGACCGGCCAGGCCAGGAGCGGCTCGCCTTCGCACCCCTGCCCGAAACTCACGACAGGGTCGCGCGTGTTTTTAATGTGGCAGAGCGCCGTGTCGGCGATCTCTTCGGGGGAGGGCACAAACTTTATGCGCGGCTGGGTGACCGGGCACCGATTGCCCGGCTGATGCGATATGCACCCCAGGCAGCGCGAATTGCATGACGGCGACGACGGGAGCGGCGCCTCATAGCGATGGAGGAAGAAATTCTTGGCTGCCGGACAGCCGTAGGTCAGCGCGCAGACGGTGAGGTGTCTGACGAGCCTGTTGCCTTTCATCATTCCGGCGAAACGCGCCGCGTTGCGCCTGATGAGACGCGTATCCATGCATCTTAAATCCTGGCGTTTTTCCCTGTCGACACGGACGCAGGCGGCGTGGTACCTGCCCCTGTAATAGCAGACAGCCGCATACGAAAAAAGAGGCAGTATGCGGCATCTATCTGACTCAATGTAAGCGCTGTTATGGGTAACCGTATATCCGGGCGAAACAAACGCCGCCACGGCGGAATACGCCGCATCACCCGAGACTTGCCCCGGGCCGCCGTCAATCCGCGTGAACCGCCCCGCGCGCGGGTCATACCCTACCGCGGCCCTGCCGGGCAAGGTGAACAGCTCACTGCCCGACGGCAATTCCACAAGGTCATCCGCGCCAAGTGTGAAAAACAGGCCGCCCTTCATGCCCGCGGCCTCGATACCCGGGGCGTGGAAGAGCCTGCCCCCGGCGTCGGCCATGACCGGACTTATTATCCCCGGGGACATGCGGGTTTCCTGTTATAAAGGCCGCGGATTTTCCGGTAGGCCCCGTACAGCAGATACAGCGGCCTTGTAGGAATTATCGAGAGCGCAAACACGAGCGGCTTAAACCGTCCTTGTTTTATTCTCCGGCGCGCTATTTCTTTAGCAGTATCAAAATCCCTGAAGCGCAGACATGTACCGATAGCTTTATCCCTCCATTCACTGTCGCCTGAAAACATGTCCATAAAGGCGCTGTTATCAGCGTACATGAGGCTCAGCCACGCGCTTACAGGGGCCGAACTGTTCATGCCGGTTTCTGACCTGTTCCATTCATATATCGTCTCATTAACATAATATCCTTTAGCTCCGGAGATAAGCGCCCTCATCCAGAAATCCATATCCTGGGTAGTGTAAGAATAAGGCTGTCTGTATCCGCCCAAGCGCTCCCAGAGGGCTTTGCGGCACGGACTGCCTCCGTACAGTCTCCATAATCTATTCGTGAGCTGCCGGGGATCCAAAAATCCCGACCCGTCAGACAGGACACCGCAGTCCACGATCCGCTCTTCGCCTTTTTCCACGTCCCGCCTCACGAAATTACCGAACACAAAATCGGCCTCCGGATGCTCCCTGAACGCCTTTCTCACAACCTCAATCGTCCTCGGAGGAAGCGTGTCATCCGCGTCGAGACAAATGTGTATGGTGCCCTTCATCCGCCCGAAACTTGTATTTCTCACGCGCGACAGGCCGCCGTTTTCGGCATGGCGTATTACGCGCGCCCTGCCGGCCGAGCCGAATTCGTCGCATATGGCGTTGGTTATCGCATCGGTGGAAGCGTCATTAATGATGAGGATCTCGAAATCACGGTCAGTCTGAGCCTCGAGGCTGGAATAAGCCCTCCTCATAAGCTCGCCTTCTTTATAGCAGCTTATCGCTACGGTTATGCTGTCCGTCAATGAACTCTCCAGGCAGGCATCTTTGCCATTTCGTTGTCTACCTTATCAGCGGCATCTTCCATGGTCATGCCTTCTATTCTCATGACCGCCTTTATCCATCCTTCACGCACCTGTTCGCGGCTCCTGAGCATACCGTTAGGGGCGCAATACACGCAGTACCTGCAGTAAATGTCCCGTCCGCCAAAATCCTCGGGCCTTTCCATGGGCATTCCGCAACTTTCGCAATTCATGCCTTATACCTCCTTCCGGTATAAGTTTACCACAACAATTAAAATTTACAACCGCGCCGGTTCGCGCGGCATTACATATTCTTATCTGGAATATTCCGAGAATATAATCTCGTTTTCGTTGCTTATGCCCAACAGTTCGGGCACGGTCACTATCTTATAACCTCTGGCGCGCAATTCATCGATGATGATGAAAAGCGCCTTAACGACCTGGCTTCTGTCAAATCCCGGAGTTATCCTGTTGCCGTCGTGGAGGAGTATTATCGAGCCGTTCTTTACCTTATTAAGCACGTTCCTGACAATCCGTTCGGCCTTTATCTCCTTATCGCCGTTTTTACCGCTTACAGACCATTCGACTATGACAAACCCCATGTCCGCGGCAGTTTCAAGCACTTTCGGGCTTTTGCCCCCGTACGGCGGACGGAAAATACGCGGTTTGGCGCCCGTGATATTGGATATCACTCTTTCGGCTTCCACAAGCTGCGCGCCTATCACCTTCCGCGACTGGAATCTCAGGTCCGGATGCCTGTAGGTGTGATTGCCTATGGCGTGGCCTTCTTCCACGATCCTGCGGGCCGTGTCGGGAAAGAGCTCGACGAACTTCCCGATGACAAAGAAAGTCGCCTTCGCGTCCTTGTCCCTCAGCACGTCGAGCACGCGTTCGGTATATTCGCCGTTCGGGCCGTCGTCAAACGTTATCGCGACCGCCTTCTTATGCGGGTCCCCGTGGAAATACACGGACGCGTACGCCGGCGCGATCAGCGAAAAAACGCAGAGAGCGGCGAAAAGCCATGTAAACCTTTTTTTCATGTTTCTACACCCCACCCTTTCTCAAATTCTTCATAATACCCACTGAACGGGCGATTAACGAATCCATCTCTTTGCCGACGCCCTTTCCCACTTTTATAAGGAAGGCCGCTATGCTCAGGTTGGCCCTTAACTCAAAAAGCAGGGTTTCAGGGCCGAAATCCTTCCTTAACCGCCCGGCGTGTTTCGCGTAGCATTTCAGGAAATAATCCCCGGCGTATCTTTTCAGTATGTCCGGATACGCTAAAAACTGGTTCCTGAACTGAGCCGTAAAATACCCGACATCGAACGAGGCGGGCATGAGTATAGTATTATCAAAATCTATGACAGACACGTACAGCGTGCTTATGTCGTGTATCCTGTCCTGCCCTATGATGACATTCTTGGGGTGGAAATCCCCGTGATTCTGCACAAAGAGCTTCGGCGATTCGCGGGAAAGTATCTTTCTCTCACGGGCCGTTATGAAATCGACGATGTCTTCTGCCGTATCATTGTACGGGCTGCCGGTTTTTGCGAACGCCCCGGCATACGAGTCAAAACGCCTGTTTTCCCTGTCCTTGGCATCCTTGAGAGTGGTCACGCGGAGCCCGAGCCGGTGAAGGCGGGCAAGCCACCCCGCCGTCCGATCGACGTATGACATCCCCACCTCCGGGCTGACGGTCAATATAAGTTCGAAAAGGCTTTTGCCCCTCTGCCCCTCCTCTATGATAGATTTCTCAGCAGCGCTCACGTCGATTATCCGCGCTACCCTGTACGGCCCATCGTTGAAACCGTTTTTCCCGAGGTTTTCCGCCAAAGCCAGGGATTTCGTCATCTTCCGCCACTGCTTTTCGTCAGAGGCGTTTTTTATAATGATCCGCTCCCTCTTCTCGCTCTCACCTTTTGTGCCTATAACCACTTCGGTGACAGAAAGGTTGCCCCCGGATTTGGGTATTTCCTTGAGAAACGGGCGGCACCTGCCGTGTTTTATCTCATTTATGACGCTCCCGATGTCGGCCACCGGATGCTCGAAATGCGTCGGAAAAATGCCGGCGAGGTTATTGAAGTGCACATCGCTTCCGCTTACGGCCGTAAATTTATGCTTATGCCAGAGCGCGAGGCCGCGGCAATTTTCTTTTGTCGTATGATTTACGCTGAATATTTCGACCGCGTCAAGCATCGGGCTGAGCAGCTGCCGGCCGGCGGGTAGATTGTTTTTCCTGAGCGGGTGGGCCCATATGATGGCGCTATCAGGAAAACGCCGCCTTATAGCCCTGAGCTTCGTCCCCTGCGGGATAGAGGAACCGGCCCCCAAGACCACGACATGCCCTATATCGCTCTCGACTTCCTGGCCGGCCATTATAAGGAAATCACCGTTTACCTCGGAACTCCTTCTCAGTTCGTCTATCTCGTCCTGCCTCCAAAGATAATGGTGTTCTGTTATGACGATCCCCTGCAGCCCTTTACGCGCGACTTCTTTGACAAGGCTGACCGGATCGATGTGGCTGCACGTCGAATGTTTGCTTGTATGAGAATGCATCTCGAGCAGCATTTTTACCGTCCTATCCGAATATCTCCCTCAGAATATATTCCACATCCTTACGCGTAATGTCTTTAGGGTTAGAGGCCGTGGACCCGGATTCAAGCGTGGCTCGGATAATATCGCCCTTACCCATTATCCTCCGGCCCGAAAACGGTGACTTTATTGAAAGAGCCTTAAGCAACCCCTTAACGCGCTTAACGAAATCCGCGCCTATGGCTCCGCTTATAGAATCATATTTAGGCCCCATGGCCTTCCTGTTAATCGTTATGGAGGGCATAAAACATGCCGAACATACCAGGCCGTGCGGCACGTTATAAAGCGCGCCCAACGGGTGCGCGATGCCGTGGATCACGCCGAGCCTTGATGAAGCGAGAGCGACGCCTGCCAGGTAACTCCCCAAAAGCAATTCCGACAGATTTCCCGCCCGCATGGACCTGAAAGCGGCAAAAATATTGCGGTCGATCAGGGCAATCGCCTTAATCGCCAGACTATCGCTGAACCAGGTGGAGTTCCTTGAGGTATACGACTCATAGGCCTGCACGTAGGCGTCTATCGCGGAATATTTCATAACGTCAGGCGGCATGGACTTGAGCAAATCCGGGTCAAGCATCACCTTCCGGGCGAGAAAACTTCCGTCCCTTATAGACAATTTCTCCTTAGTCCTGCTGTTTATGATTACGGCGTTAGGAGTAGCTTCGGCCCCTGTACCGGCCGTCGTCGGAACGGCTATGAAAGGAATACCCGCTTTCTCAAGCCGACCGCCCTGCTGATAAAATGATGGGGGGTTTTCGGCGTTAAAAAGGCCTGCCGCCGCTTTGGCAAGGTCCATAACGCTTCCGCCGCCGATGCCGGCAATCCACCCGGCACGCGCGCGCCTGGCGCGTCTTATAACGGCGCTGACTTCATCGAGAGTCGGTTCACCTCCGGCCCGGCATACGCATGAAACATCCGCTGACTTCGGAAAAGCAGCCGATATCCGCCTGAGGTCACTGTTTTTTACAAGTGACCGGCCGTGAACGATTACGCCTCTTCGGCCGAAATCCGACGCCTCACTGCCTATTTTCAGCGCACACCCTGACCCGAATAAGGTAGCCCGCGGAAGCAGAAGTTTTTTGGGGAAGTCAGTCACATTGCCCATCTACTTATACTGCATTATCACCGCCGTGATAAGGAGGTCCACGTCGCCGGTGTTTTTTATGGAATGGCCCGCGCCTTTGCCGGTCAATATTACGTCTCCGGCGCCCACCTCTTTCTCCTGCCCGTTATCGGCCACTACGCCTTTTCCCTGCTGTATGATAAATACCTCATCCTCATTGACATGGTCATGTTCGCCTATGCTTGAGCCCGGAGGAAGGCAAAGCAGGGCGCATAAGCGGCAGGGCGCGGTCATCTCATCTTTTTTCAGGTGGTGCACTATTGACACCTCACCCTCTCCGCCGCGCATATTCTTCCTTACCTCGACTTCCTGTTCTGCCCTGCGCCTGATCATGACTGTGCCTGCGCCAAAAGCGCCGTTATCCTTTCCACGACAAAAGACGAATCATAAGGTTTCAATATGTACTCATTGATACCCGCCGCCGCGCATTGTTCAGTCAGATGGCTTGACCCGGAGGCCGTTATAGCGACGATCGGGATCTCACCGATCCCGGGTATCTTCCTGAGCAACGGGCCCAATTTCAAGCCGCTGATCTTCGGGAGAAAGAGGTCCAATAGTATCAGATCGGGTTTTTCCTCGCCCGCCATCTTTAATCCCTCTTCTCCGTCTCTGGCGGTCACGAGCTGAAATCCGGCCCCTTCGAGCCTTGTCCTCAACATATCGATCTGGTCCGGTTCATCCTCTATGTATAAAATCTTAGCCATTATCCCTCCTTTCGGTTGCCAACCGGATTTAACCGTATGCATATTATATAGCCTAATAAATGGGTTTTCAACGTCTATTATCGGCTGTCATTGGCGGGACACGATCGGGCATGCGTCATACGCGATTTTACATACGGGCCGGAATTAGAGCATAACCGGGAAATGTCCGCGGGGCAACTCCCGCACCCCTTACTGCGACGCGGCACACGGCAACTGACGGTTTACCTTACGCGAAGACCGGGAAACTCCGCGCGGCAATCCCGTCCCGCCACAAAATGCCTGCATCACTGAAACAGGCGCGCCCTGAACCGCCGGCCCGTATATAAAAACTTGCTGTCCACGTGCCCTTTCCGGGGTTATAATCCGTTACATCAGCGTTATCCGCGAACATGCGGGAAAGCCTGATGCAGGCCGTAAGAGGCACACGTGTAAGCGTTATGTTTATTCTTTGAGAATCATTTTCGCTGAAATTGGTTTCATATCCCCCGCCCCAGGGGTTAGAATTATAAGCCCTGAAATCCGCGGGAAGATAGTTATGCTTTTTCAGCGCCGCGATACTGAAACCGGCCGCTGTCGCCTGCCCATCCGCGCTATAGCGCCTCACGGCCTCCTTTATGATCTCTATTGTCCCGGCCGCGGCGGCAAGCCTTTGCTGATCCCTTATGCAGGCGCCCGCTGTAACGGCAAGGACAAGCAGGGATAATACGGAAACGCACAACATTGTATCGGTTACGGCGAAAGCTTTTTGAGTAATACCCATCTCAAATACCTCGAAGGCCATTATACGCATATTTACGATTTTGTCAAATAAATTTTCGTTATTTATCAAAATTACCGGGGCGCGGCTATTTACCGCAGCCCCAGAAGGCGTTCTTTTCCGAAAGGATCAGATCCGCTTCGGCGGTAAGCAGCTCATCCGACAGCAATTCCCTCTCCACCGTCCCCCTTGACAGGGCGGTAACTATGGCCTTACCATGCCTGTTCCTGTTGATAAGTTTTCTTATTTCATCAACAAGGGGTTTGTCCGGAAGGCGGACAAGTATGAATTGTTCCGGAGAACGCTTAATTCTTACAATTACCTTCATGGCTGACTCCTACTATTTAACGAATCTCCATAATTCGTTTACGCGATCATGCGTCCGGGATCTTTTCAATAACGTCAAACGGCAGATTATCACCAAGATAGGGCCCATCAATATCCTGATCAGCCTCTTCGTCCGGTGCGCCCATGCCTATCAGCCCTGACATAAAGAGCACGGCCTGCATGAGCATATTCACTTTACCCTCTACCATTCCTGAACCATGTAAAATGTCCATTGTATTATCCTTTCATATATCAAGTATATCATAAAATTGCTCTTTGTCAAATATGGTACAATATAAACGTCAATTTATAGATATACATATTTTACTTAAAATATTGTATACCAATAAGTTATGAC
>JBDRBZ010000140.1:0-4097 GCA_043822175.1 Candidatus Omnitrophota bacterium | reverse complement strand
CTGCCCCAGCTCATATCCGTGATATGCAGAAGCCCGATAACATTGCCTCCTATGTCCACAAACGCGCCGAAGTCTGTTATGTTCTTAACCATCCCCTTGATACGCGAACCTACCTCCAGCGCCCCTATGACCTCTTTCTTGGCCTTTTCCCTTTCCTCAAAAAGGTAATCCTTGCGCGAGAGCACAACGTTTTTGCGCGGTTTATTGATTTTCACGATTTTAAACATGAGCTTCTGCCCCACAATGCCGTTGGGGCCGCCGAACTCCCTCGGCATGGCAAGGCTTGCCGGCAGAAACGCGTCAATGCCCACGTGCACCATGTAGCCGCCCTTGACCTTTCTCGTGACAACGCCTTCTATGTTATCGCCCTCGTTGAAATCATTGCTCACGCGCTCCCACCCCTCTGTGCGCTCTGCCTTCTGCTTTGACAGCACCACCATGCCCTCGTCGTTTTCCTTGGTCTCGAGCAGCACCTTCACCTCATCCCCCACCTTGATCTCGCCCATGTTGCGGAACTCGGAGAAAGGTATGACACCCTCAGACTTGTAACCGATGTCGATGAACACGTCCTTATTGGTGATGGCTACTATTTTGCCGTTCACGATCTGGCCTTCTTTAAGCGCCGCGAGCGATTCCTCGTAGAGCTTTGCCATGTCCTCCTTCGTGATCGATGTTTGCTTTTCCTTTGTATTGTTCTCTGACATTACAATCATCCTCCTTTTAGTAATTACCCGCGGTCCGGATTTGTGAGCCGGGCTTTTCCCTGACCGCAAGCCACGGGTATTATTTTATGTTTCTGATTCTGTCTTTTACTTTTTTGATAAAACTGCCGGGGGTTGACGCGCCGGTCACAATCCCGACCGTTTTCACGGCTTTAAACCACCTCGTTTCTATTTCGGATTCGCTCTGTATATGGCGCACGTTCGTAAACGCGGCGCATACTTCAGCAAGGCGTTTGGTGTTGGCGCTGTTCCTGCCTCCTATGACAAGCATCAGGTCAACTTTCCGCGCCAGATTCCGCGCCTCTTTCTGTCTCTCAATGACATCCCTGCATATGGTGTTAAAGACCCTCAATTCCTTCGGCCCCTTCTCGATAAGACGGCCGGAGGTCCTGGCGAAATTCGCGAGCGATTGGGTAGTCTGGGAAACCAGCGCCACCCTCTCCCTGCCCGCGGCATATGCCGCCGCCCCCTTCTCCCCGTCAATCACCTTTGCCCTGTTCTCGGAGATGCCCATAAGACCTTTGACTTCGGGGTGATCCTTATCTCCGAGGATAAGGACCTCATATCCTGATTTTACCAGGTCCTTCACGAGGGCCTGCGCCTTGAAAACAAAGGGACATGTCGCGTCCACAAAGCTTACCCCTTTATGCTCCATTCTCTTCCTGGGGTCCATCCCATGCGACGGGATCACGATAAACGCCCCGCGGCAGGCTGCCTTTATGTCCTTCACGACCTTAAGCCCCTGGCGTGAGAGGTCCCGTACTACCCAGTTGTTATGTATGAGCGGCCCCAGAGAATAAATATTATCCGTGCTTTTCAGTTTCTCGTTCGTAATCCTGACTGCCCTTTTGACGCCGAAACAGAAACCGGAATGTCCTGCGACAAAAACTCTTAAACCTTTTTTACGGCCGCGTTTATATCCGGTCATGAGGCCTTCCCTTCAGCCGCATACGCCTCAGCCCTTAATCCGGCTATCGCGTTCATTATACGTTTTCCCATAAACATGTATCTTTCCCTCTTGTCCCGTATCGCTTCGGCGCCTTCGAAATTAACGGGTTTACCGACGTAAACGCTCACCGGGACGCCTATTTTATACTTTTTGCCGCGGGCAAGCGCCTTATTCGTACCATTGACAAACATGGGCACCACAGGCACGCCGGCTTTCTCCGCCACAAATGATATCCCGAGCTCGGGTTCCTGTAATTCCCCTGTAGAAGAACGCGTGCCTTCGGGGAAAATAGCGACCACATCGCCATCTTTCAGCTTTTTTATCGCCGATTTCGTAGCCTTAAAATCACGGTTTGTTCCCTCGATTGGGATACAGCCTACCCACCTGAACCACCAACCCCACCCCTTCAAGTCAAATAACGCCTTTTTCGCCATGAATATCACCGGCGTCCGCCCCGCGGCGACTCCTACTGCGGGGGGGTCGGCAAAACTGACATGGTTGGCGGCACATACAAAGGCGCCTTTTCCGGGAACGTGCTCGCGCCCGTATATTTTCAGACCATGCAAAACTTTAAGCCAGACCGAAAACGCGCTCCTTGAGAGCCAATACCCGACCTTGACTGTAATGCGGCCCGGTTCCCTATACATCTATGATGCAGCCTTCCGCCCGACATACTTAAGGATCTCAGCGACCACATCTTCTACCGTGAGCCCTGTCGTGTCAATAGCCACAGCGTCACCGGCCTTCTTGAGGGGGCCTACCTTCCTGGTCCTGTCAGAATTATCCCTGAGCTCCAAGTCCTTACTTACATCCTCACGTGTTATCTGAACGCCCTTCATACTGAGCTCCTTATATCTCCTGTCAACCCTTTCCTCAAACGCGGCATCGAGAAAAAATTTGTGCGCCGCCTCAGGAAAAACCACGGTGCCGATGTCCCTTCCCTCGAGCACCCCGCCGTTCATGCGTGAGGCCAATAACCTCTGCAATGCTACCATATTTCGCCTCACGCCTTCCACCCGGGCCACATACTTAACCCTCTCTGTCACGTACGGGTCTCTTATCCCGGCTGACACATCTTTTCCGTCGAGCAGGACGCGCAGCGAGGCGCCGTTCTCCTCAATTCTTATATCAGAATTTTCCGATAACCGCTCAAGCAAAGCAGCTTCGTCAAGGTCGATTTTCTGTTCTATCGCCTTAAGCGTAAGCGCCCTGTACATGGCGCCCGTATCTATATAAAATAACCCGAGCGATTTCGCCACCAGCCTGGCAACCGTACTTTTGCCGCTGCCGGCCGGACCGTCAATTGCTATAACGTTCAACTTTTGAGACATGCCGAAATACTTAACCCAAGCCTATACGGCCCCTTGTCTTCCCGGCTTTTTCGAGAATAGCCCTAAGACCTTTCCGGTCCCGGTTCCGTATGGTTCTCTCGATTTTTCCGATAACACCCATATATTTCTTTATGGAACTCAATACCGCGCGCCTGTTCGTGAGAAATATATCACTCCACAAATCAGGGTCTGATGCCGCTATCCTGGTCGTGTCCCTGAAACCGGTAGACGCGTACATGAGGCTCGCCGGTTCCACCGCGGCGCAAAGGCCGGACGCGGTCACGTGCGGCAGATGGCTGATAAACGATATATAACGGTCATGCAGCTTAGGTGACAGGACCGGGCACATCGCCCCCAGGCCCTCCCAGAATTTCATGACACATTTAAGCGCGCGAAGGTCGGTCCGCGCTGTTTTCGTAAGTATACAAAGTGAATTTTTAAAAATCCCTGGATCCGCCGCGCTAACCCCGCTCTTCTCCGAGCCTGCCATCGGATGGCCTCCCACAAATTTAAGATGACGCGGCATCGCCCTCTCTATGGCCGCCACTATTTCCCCTTTCGTACTGCCCACATCGGTTACAATAGCCCCGCGGCCGGCATATTCAGCGACTTTCATCGCGATGTCAACGATCTTACCTACGGGAGCGGCGATTATTATAAGGTCCGCGCCTTTTAACCCGACGTTAAAATCCATGGTAACGGTATCCACTGCGCCGGATTTCCGGGCGGCCCAGGCAGAAACTTCCCTCCTGCATATACCGCATACCTCCCGGGCCATGCCGCGTTTTTTAACGGCCAGACCTATGGACCCTCCGATCATCCCCACGCCGATAACCGCTATTTTTCTGAACTTTCCCATAACCGATAAACCTTTCAGCGAAGCCCCCCGGCCTAAAGGCCAGCGCTCCCTATTAAATCGTCCGGCCTAAAGCAGCCGCGAGTTTCCTCAGGTCTGCCATCATCTCCCCGAACTTCTCGGGCAGGAGTGACTGCGATCCGTCCGAAAGCGCGTCTTCAGGGCTCGGGTGCACTTCGACGATAAGGCCGTCAGCCCCGGCCGCGATAGCGGCCTTAGAGCAAGCGGGAACAAGCCCC
>JBDRBZ010000139.1:0-8066 GCA_043822175.1 Candidatus Omnitrophota bacterium | reverse complement strand
AACTTGATTTTATCACCAGCCATCCGAAGGACGCCACGATAGAGCTTTTTGAGGCAATGAGGGATCTTGACAGGCTGAGCAAACACCTGCATCTCCCTCTCCAGTCAGGATCTAATCGTATTCTCAAATTGATGAATAGGTGCTATACTGTAGAGCAATATCAAGGCCTGATACGCGCGTTCAGGCGCATTGTGCCCGGGGGGACGGTTACAACGGATGTCATTGTGGGGTTTCCCACGGAGACTGCCGGGGACTTTGAGATGACAAAGAAGGTAATGGAAGATATCTGTTTTGACGGCGCGTATGTTTTTAAATATTCTCCGAGGCCGCCGGCTGTATCCGCAGAGATGGAGGACGATGTGCCGGTAGACGAGAAAAAGCGCAGGAATAACGTGCTCCTTAAAATGCACGCGCCGAAAATCGGCCGGGACCGAAAAAGGCAGGTCTAACCGCGGTGGAGGGAGGTTGTAACTTGAGGAATAGGATTATCATATGCGCGCTTTTGGCGTTTCTCGCCGCCAGCAGGGCCGGATACGCCTACGACAGGGACGAGAAAAGGGATTTTGACAAGATAGAGCACCTGTTCCTGAAAGAGGATTTCCCGGCGGTAAAGAAAAAATGTGACAGATTTCTCCGGGAGTACAGGGGCAGCAGGCTGAGAAAAAGGGTTGAATACCTGGAGGAAGTAGCCGAGCAGAAAATAAGCCAGCCTGACGGAGGGACCGTATCCGATGTTGACTACGGCGCGGGCAAAGCCGGCGCGGTTAAAACGAAAGCATTCTATGTGGTGCAGGTAGGCGCGTTTAAGGATTACCGTAACGCGGATAAACTCGCTAAGGCGCTTAAAAAACAGAAATTCGAGGCCGTTATACTTAAGGTAAGACGGGGCAATGCCGGCTTTTACAGGGTCAGGGTCGGCAAATTCAGGGATCTCGGAAACGCCGAGAGGCTTGTGAGAGACCTGAGAAAGAAAGGCTACGCCCCTGAAATAGTGAACGAAGCGTAAATGAAGAACAAGGTCCTGATAGTAGTCGGCCCTACGGCCTCGGGGAAGACTGATGCGGCCTTTGCTATAGCGCGAATCACGGGCGGCGAAATCATCTCGTGCGATTCGATGCAGGTTTACCGTGATATGCCCGTTCTTACGCAGGCGCCTCCGGACAGACTGCTCCGTGAAATACCGCACCACCTCATTTCTATAATATCCCCGGAAGAAGAGTACAGCGCGGCCAAATTCAGGCAGGACGCGGGCGCGCTGTTAAAGGATATTGTAAGCAGGAAGAGAGTGCCCGTAATAGCGGGCGGCACGGGCCTTTACTTGAAGGCGCTTCTTGACGGCCTGTTCGACGCCCCGGAAAAGGATCCGGGCCTCAGATATCAGATCGAAAAAAGAGCCGTGGACGCGGGCGCGCAATCTGTTTACATCGAGCTGGCGGAAAAAGATCCAGAGGCGGCCGCGAAAATACACCCGAACGATATAAGGCGCATTGTGCGCGCTCTGGAGGTATTTTACCTTACCGGCATTCCCATATCAGAGCATAAGAAGAAAACCAGCGGCATAGCCGGCGGCGGGGTTTACGATATCCACATGTTCGGTATCGACATCCCGCGAAACGCGCTCTACAGGAAAATAAACGAGAGGGTCGATAAAATGTTCGAGGCGGGGATCGTGGACGAAGTGAAGGGGCTTTTAAAGAGGGATTTAAGCGTGACCGCCCGGGCGGCGCTCGGCATCAAAGAGGTGGGCGGTTATCTCGAAGGTTTGTATGACCCGGGCGAGGCCAAAGAAATTCTCAAAAAAAACACGAGGCGGTACGCCAAAGGGCAGATGACATGGTTCAGGGCGGATAAAAGGATACGGTGGTTTGATGGCGGAGAAGGCATTATTAGTCACTGCGGAAGTTTATTCGGGCAAAGATAGAGCGCGCTCCGGCTGGACGGCCGAGGAACGCGCGGATGAATTGAGAGAGCTGGCCGTTTCCTGCGGCGCCGAGACGGTTCACGAGGAAGTCGTGAAATTGAAGCATGTGTCTCCGGCGCTGTTCATAGGGGAAGGCAAGGCGCAGGAGATAGCCGGCCTGTCGGCAAGGTTCGCGGTTGATGTTGTCATATTTAACAATAACCTCACCGGCTCGCAGCAGAAGAACCTGGAAGACATACTGGCGGTAATGACGGTTGACAGGACGCAGCTTATCCTGGATATATTCGCCAGGCGCGCTAAATCCAATGAAGGCAAAATACAGGTCGAGCTGGCGCAGCTTACATATCTCCTCCCGAGGCTTACGGGCAGCGGCATAATATTGTCGAGGCTGGGCGGCGGCATAGGCACGAGGGGGCCGGGCGAGCAGAAGCTCGAGGTGAACCGCCGCAGGATAAGGGAGAAGATTGCCAGGTTAAAGAAAAACATCGATGACATAACCAGGCAGAGGGAGACGTCGCGCAGGCAGAGGACGGATTTCTCTCTCCTTGACATCGCCATCATAGGCTACACGAACGCGGGCAAGTCGACGCTGCTCAATACCCTGACCGGGTCCAGAACGCTGGTGCGGGACAGGCTTTTCTCGACGCTCGACCCGACCATAAGGAGTTATGTGCTCGAGAATAACCAGAAGGTCATCTTTTGCGATACCGTAGGCTTCCTCGATGACCTGCCGCATACGCTGATCGAGTCGTTTAAGGCCACGCTGGAAGAGGTGGCGCAGGCGGACCTTCTCATCCACGTTATCGACGCAAGCCATCCGAAATGCAGGCTGCAGGAGAAAGCGGTATTCGCGGTGCTGGGTGAAATCGGGGCATCGGAAAAGCCGGTAGTGACCGTGCTGAACAAGATAGACAGGATCGAAGACGCCCGTGAAGTCGAAAAATTGGCTAGGGAATTTAACGATGCCGTGGCATTGTCCGCCGTAACGGGCGCCGGAGTCGACCGCCTGCTTGACAGGATAGTGCTTTATCTTTCAAAAATCATGACCGTTGTGTCGGTCCGGATACCGCAGCATGAGATGAAGGCAATAGGATTCATACATGAGCACGCCCATATCATTAAAAAGGAATATATAGACCAGGACGTGTCTTTTGAGGTCATGATACCGACTCACCTTAAGGGCAGGCTCGGGAAGTTCATGAAATAGCATTCCTTAAATCCCTCGCAGACTTTTTGCTTGACAAAGGGAGCGTGTGTGATAAAATACGCCTTTAGCACTCTACGATTTAGAGTGCTAATTTTAACGGGAGACGGATCATGAGTTCTGAAATGCGCAAAAAGAAGGTGCTTGAAATAGTGATAAGGGAGCATATGGACAGGGCGCTTCCCGTTGGGTCAAATTACGTCTCGCGTATAATGGGCCTCTCAAGCGCGACGATCCGCAACATCATGGGAGAATTGGAGGATGAGGGGTATCTGGAACAGCCGCACACGTCCGCGGGGCGTATCCCTACGGAAAGGGCGTACCGGCATTACGTAAATTCCCTCCTGGACACGTGGGAAGGCAGCATACATGAGATCCGCAGGATAAACCGCGAGCTTTTCATGAGGTTCCAGAAATACAATGAGCTTGTCGAGCGCACGTCATACGTGATTTCCAGGCTGACCGGCTACACCTCGTTTGTTATTTATCCTTCCGACCATATTTACCTGGACGGCGCGTTTCACATGCTGGAGCAGCCAGAATTCTCGGAAATAGGGAGGATAAAAAAGATACTGAGGATGCTTGACGAGAAAGAAAGGATGCTTGAGGTGATAAACGCTTACCTTTCCACCGGCGCGCTGAAGATACACATAGGCAGGGAAAATTCTCTTGACGGTTTTGAAGGGTGTTCGATAGTGACGTCCTCATACAGTGTAAGGGGCAAGGTCGTGGGCGGGCTCGGCATAATAGGGCCCATAAGGATGCAGTACAGGCGGGTAGTGCCCCTCGTAAAGTACATATCCGAATCAGTGTCCCGCGTGCTGGACAATAATCTGTAGGCTAGGGGTAAACATGACGAAAAAAGCGGAAAATGAGAATAATGCGAAAGAACTTGAAAAGCGCGTTCTTGACCTGGAAAAAAAGGCGTCAGAGCGGGATGAGTACTACGATAAGTATGTGAGGCTTATAGCTGATTTTGACAACGCGCGCAAACGCATGGAGAAAGACACGGCTGATTACGTGAAATACGCCAATGAGTCCATTATCAGGGAGCTGTTCCCCGTACTGGACAGCTTTGACTCGGCCATAGCGGGCATGGAAAAGAATGACAGGGATGTGAAGGCGCTTGACGGCCTTAAACTGCTGCAGAAACAGTTTCACAAGGTTCTTGAAGAGAACGGCCTGTCCGTAATATCGTGCGTGGGAACCAGGTTTGACCCGGTCAGGCACGAGGCCGTCATGAAGGTGCAGGACGATAAACATGAGGACGGTACAGTGGTGGAGGAGTTAAGGCGCGGCTACACGCTTAACGGCAGGGTGTTAAGGCCCGCCATGGTCAAAGTGGTAGTGAGTGATGATAAGGAAGAATAAAAGAGGAGGGATATGAAATGGCAAAAGTAATAGGTATCGATCTCGGGACATCGAATTCCGCGTGCGCATTTATGGAAAAGGGCAGGCCCGTTATCATCCCGAGCGCCGAAGGCGCCGGGGTATCGAGCGGTAAGGCGTTCCCATCATATGTGGCTTTCACAAAAGACGGGACCAGGCTTGTCGGTGAGCCGGCCAGGCGCCAGGCGGCCATAAACCCGCAGGGGACAATAGCCGCGGCGAAGAGGAAGATGGGCTCTGATTACAAATTTAAGATTCACGGTAAGGAGTACACGCCTCAGCAGATATCGGCCTTCATACTGCAGAAGATAAAGCAGGACGCCGAAAACTATCTCGGGGAGAAGGTGGAGGAAGCCGTTATCACGTGCCCGGCTTATTTTGACGACAATCAGAGGACTGCGACGAAGGATGCAGGCGAAATAGCGGGGCTGAAAGTGCTCAGGATCATCAATGAGCCCACGGCGGCGTGCCTGGCGTACGGACTGGAAAAGGTGGGCAAGGAACTGAAGATACTGGTATTCGACTTCGGCGGCGGAACGCTGGACGTCACGATAATGGAGATGTGGGCGGAAGGCGGGTTCAAGGTATTGGCCACCAGCGGCGATACGCAGCTCGGCGGTACTGACATGGATAACGTGCTCATCGGCTACATCACATCCGAATTCAAGCGTGAGACGGGTGTCGACCTGAACAATGATAAGATGGCGATACAGAGACTGAGAGAGGCCGCGGAAAAGGCAAAGGTAGAATTGTCCAGCTCTGTCACCACGGATATCAACCTGCCTTATATCACCGCCGACCAGACAGGCCCCAAGCACCTGACCATGACCATTAACAGGGCAAAGCTCGAGGATCTGGTGAGGCCCATAATAGAGAAATGCAAGCATCCCCTGGAGCAGGCCATGAGGGACGCGAATCTCAAGGCGTCGGATATAGATAAAATCATCATGGTGGGCGGCCCTACACGGATGCCCATCGTGCAGAAGTTTGTCGAGGATTTAGCCGGGAAAAAGATAGAGCGCGGCATCGACCCCATGGAATGCGTGGCGCTGGGCGCGGCCGTTCAGGGCGCGATCATCAAAGGGGACACGAAGGACGTACTGCTCCTGGATGTCACGCCTTTATCACTCGGCATCGAGACGCTCGGCGGGGTATGCACGAGGCTCATAGACAGGAATACCACCATCCCGACGAGGAAGAGCCAGATTTTTTCGACTGCCGCGGACAACCAGACAGCGGTTACCATAAGGGTTCTTCAAGGCGAGCGCCAGATGGCGAACGACAATATCGAGCTCGGCAGGTTTGACCTTGTCGGCATACCGCCGGCCCCGAGGGGGATACCGCAGGTCGAAGTCACCTTTGACATAGACGCCAACGGCATCGTCCATGTCAACGCCAAGGACCTGGGAACAGGCAAAGAACAGTCGATTAAAATAACCGCTCCCAGGAAGCTGAACAAAGAGGACATAGACAAGATGGTGAAAGAGGCCGAAAAGTTCCAGGAAGATGACAAAAATAAAAAAGAGGCGGTTGACGCTAAAAACACGGCCGATACGCTTGTCTATTCCGTGGAGAAGAGCCTTAAGGATTACGGCGACAAGGTGTCAGGCGACGAGAAGGCCAACATAGAGAAAAGCCTCGCCGCGCTTAAAGAGGCGCTTAAGTCAGAGAATGTGGACGACATAAAGGCGAAGATGGAAGAGCTCCAGAAAGCTTCCCATAAGTTGGCCGAGATGGTTTACAAGGATGCCCAGGCAAAACAGGCAAAGGGCGGAAGCGGCGCGGGAGCCGAGGCGCAGGGCGCCTCAGGCGAGGCTCAGGGCGCGGGAAGCCGGGATAAAAAAGAAGAGGATATTGTTGACGCGGATTACAAGGTCGAAGACGAAGGCAAAGATAAATAAACCCGTGCGTGGTTATTGGGATGACAACCGTGTCTAAACGCGATTATTACGAAGTACTGGGCGTAGGAAGAAGCGCCGGCCATGATGAGATCAGGTCTGCCTACCGCAAGCTAGCGATGCAGTATCATCCGGACAAGCACCAGGGGGACAAGGCGGCAGAGGAAAGGTTTAAGGAAATATCCGAGGCCTATGAGGTCTTAAGCGATCCCCAGAAAAAAGACACCTATGACCGTTTCGGGCATGAGGGCCTGCGGAACGCGTTCAGCGCGGGCGGGTTCCAGTGGCGCGATTTCTCGCATTTCGAGGACATATCCGACCTTTTCGAGAATGTGTTTTCGGGCTTTGGTTTCGATGACCTGTTCGGTTTCGGGGGCAGGAAAAAACGGTCCGGACCGAGACAGGGCGCGAGCATCAGGCAGGATGTCGAGATCGAGCTGAAGGAAGCCGCTTTCGGAGTAGAGAAAAGCGTGAGCGTGACCCGCGCGGAAACCTGCGCAAAATGCAGGGGCACGGGCGCGCGGCCGGGCACGAAAGAGGAGACCTGCGCCGCGTGCGGCGGCAGGGGGCAGGTAACGAGCTCGAGCGGTTTCTTCAGCATAAGCCGCGCCTGCGAACAATGCCGGGGCAGGGGCTCTATCATCAAGGAGCCGTGCCAGGAATGCCGCGGCGAGGGACGGGTAAACGCCAGGAAGAAGATCAGCGTAAAGATACCAGGGGGCGTGGACAACGGCACAAGGCTGCGGGTTACGGGAGAGGGTGAGGCCGGGACAAAGGGCGGGCCGAGGGGCGACCTGTACGTCGATATCCATATAAAGAAGCACGAGTCGTTCGAAAGGCACGAGGATGACATATACTGCCAGGTGCGCATGCCTTTTATCACGGCCGTATTGGGCGGCGAGATAGAGGTGCCCACGCTCGAGGGCAGTGAGAAGCTGGATATTCCCGCCGGCACGCAAAGCGGCGAGATATTCAGGCTCAAGCATAAAGGTATGCACCGTCTGCGCAGAGGCGGGCGGGGAGACCAGCTCTTAAGGGTCATGGTAGAGACGCCGGTCAATCTCACTGTCCTCCAGAAGAAAAAACTTATTGAATTTTCCGAGTCATGCGGGCGTAAAGTTCAGCCCAAAAAAGGCAAATTTGTCAGAAAAATAAAGGACATGTTGGGGAGGTAGACGTGCCGACATACGAGTACGAGTGCACCAAATGCGGTAACAGGTTCGATGTGTTCCAGAGTATCACTGCGCAGCCCGTAAAACGCTGCCCAAAATGCAGGTGCAAGGTGAGGCGCCTTATAAGCGCCGGCACGGGCATCATTTTCAAGGGATCGGGATTTTATCAGACCGATTATAAGAATAAATCAGCCTCAGGCGGCTCCGGGAAGTGTCAGGGTGACAAAGAGAATCCGGAGTGCCGGTCGTGCAAGCTGAACCAGGAGAAGGGTAAAAACTAAAAATGGCTACAATTAAACCGTTTAAGGGCATTGTGTACAATACGGCTGTCGCAGGCGACCTGGCGGGAGTCGTGGCCCCTCCGTATGATGTCATCTCGCCGTCAGAAAGGGATAACCTGCATGAAAGAAGCCCCTATAATATCGTGCGGCTCATACTGGGAAAGGAAACGGAAGGGGATAACCCCAAAGATAATAAGTACA
>JBDRBZ010000138.1:0-2315 GCA_043822175.1 Candidatus Omnitrophota bacterium | reverse complement strand
CACGTTGCCCATATGCGGGACGAATTTGAATATTCTATATCCGGATATAAGAGATGGGCCGGGCGCGAAGGGCTCGCGGGACCGGCTACGCATCTTGCGCCTTATTCAAAAGAAAAAGTGGATAGTATCCAGGGCGCGCTTATCAGATATAAGACCGGTATAGAGATGGCCGAGTTTGAGCGCGAGAGTTCAAAGACCGGCTCGCTTAAAACAGCTGAGAGCAAAAAGTTGTCAGCCGCCGAAGTGTTAAGGACAGCCAGGCTTGAGGAGGAAAGGCAGAGGGGCCTCGCGGAAAGGAAAGGCGCGTTTGACGAGGAAACAAAAAGGGTTGCCAGTTTACAGCCCCGGCCCGTCAATATCAAGCATTATTACGGCGCAGCCATGCACGCCCTCGGTAACGGGACGGGTGTCATTTCCAATGCCGATTTCGGCAGATTTCTCGCTAATGCCAGAAGGGGCATGCTTATACTCGCCGAATCCATACTGGATCCTAAGGACGACGACAGGGCAAGGATACTCGGCGAGATAAACGGGCTTTTCTCGGATAAGAAGGCAGAGATAAAGACAAAGGCGTGGCAAAAAGTCGTGGGCAGTTATGATTATCCGGGCGCGCTCGGCATACTGGCCGAAAAGGTAAAAGGAAATGATACCGAAAAGAAAACCAAGCTTGAGAAAGAAGTCGCGCTCGCCTGCGAACTCGCTTACCTGGCAAACGCCATAGAGCAGACGATCGTATTCACGCAGAAAGAGGCCGGCGATGTAAATGAGTCGGATGTATGGCTTGCAATAGCCAAGATCACGACAGAGGTATTTTACGATCACGTGAGCGACTATCCGCCCATATTTGGCCATGCCTTAAGGGGTATAGGATTCTCTGATTTTGATCACATCAAAGGCACGCATACTATTGACGGCGAACTTAAGCCCGGGTATCCGTTTACCCGTGACGAGGTCATAAAGCTGGGTATAACGCGTTATAAATGGCTTTATGCTTACCTGAGAAACCTGATACTGACAAAGACCGAATTCAAAGACCTTGAACAGGATGACATCGATTGTCATCTCGGAGACCTTGAAAGGAAGGTATCACCGGTTGGGTCGAAAGGCCAGACACCGGATGAGAATACGTGGTTCATTTACTGCAACCTGCGCGAGATAGCGGCTTACAGGAGCGAAGGCAGGCCGCTCGCTTTTAACCTCGCTATTAACCCGTCGGTGATAAAAGCCGACGCCAGGGTCAACGAAGTATACGTCGCGCCGCTTGCCCGACAGCACATGCTGGCCGGCATAGAGGAAGGCCCGACGCTGCAGAGGATAGCGCCGGTAAACGTGATGATTACGAGGGGACTGAGGGAGGTTGAGAATTTTAACGAAAGCGGCAACACGGCGCTTGTGCTCGATGACGCGTATATGTTCCTGTCGCGTGAAGAATTCATTGAAGCGTATATGAGCATGCATCCGGAAGCCAATCGGGCCGATGTAACGATGCTGGCCGACAGGGAGCTTGCGAGGAACAAAAAAGGCATATTCTGCGCGTTACGGTTCTCGAGGCCCGTGCCCATGGATGTGCCGATACCGCTTCACGGCCACCCGCTTTTCGTAAACGGTGATTTTGAAAGGCTCGGATACCCGCATACAGTGAACGGCTCGAGGGAGTTTGAGGACGCGGCTTACGCAAAAGACCTTTACCCTATAGCTTATGACGCTGAAAAAGGCAGCTGGGTGATTATGCCCCCTGAAATAGACTGGAAAAAGGCATGGGCGCTTCTTGAGCTGAAAGGCCGGGCTACCGAGGAAGAGGTAAAGGGCTGGATAAGAAACGGTAAACCCGGAACATCTTTTACGGGGCTCGCGCGTTTTTTTGCTGATTATCCTGAGTGTGAAATCATAGCCAAAGCGGCCAGGCAGTCAGGCGGCCGGCAGACCGCGGTGTTTTCCGCGGCCCAGCTGGATGAGGCGGTTGATTTTCTTTATGAATTCTCGAAAAGCGATGATTACGCGATACAGCTTTATGTACAGATGACGCCGTCGATGATGCTTACGCCCCAGGTGCTCGAGAAGGAGCAGGAAAGGCTGGTGAGGAAAGGGCTGGCCGTAAAAGCGGATAGGATGCCGAAGACGTTCCTTACTCTTTTCGCGAGGGCCATGGTTGTATCTAGCGAACCTGACAGACCGCATAAAGTTTTCCACCACCTCTTCGGTATAAGCGTGGACAAAATAGGCAATGTGGGCAGGGGAGGGGTTATTGAGGAGATGCTAACCCAGTATATGGATGAGAGGCTGAGGGATATCACTTACAGGAGGATAGATGAGCA
>JBDRBZ010000137.1:0-2340 GCA_043822175.1 Candidatus Omnitrophota bacterium | reverse complement strand
GGGGCCGGCCGCGCGTTTTTACACCCGGTCATTTGACAGGCAGGCGGATGACGGCGCGCTCGATGAAATTCTTACTATGTGCGCCGTAACTAATCCGACAACAAGGAATGTGGCGGAAAGAGAAGCCATTATGCTGGGTTTTGCTCACGCCATACTTTATTATCACGGCACCGAAAAAGAAAAACGCGATATAGACGAGGCGTTCAGGGAATATGACGCAGCCCAGCCGAAACCCGATCCGGCTAACCCGGGATACGTGGTTGTCCCCGAATTCCCCCCGATTAACGAAGCGGTTATGCGGGAGCTGCGGGAGATTACGGGGGCGTCCTATGAATCCGGATACAGCTGGGGTGAACTGCTGAAGAGAAATCAGAAAGGCAAGAACATTGATCTGCGTGAATTTAGGGCTGCGTGGCGGCTGGCTGCCGTTGAGTTAAGAAGAATTGCGGACCTTGACGGGAAACAGGAAGGGATACTTGACAGGATACTTTTGGCAAGCGCGAAGGTAGCGGCCGGATATTCTAAAAAGGTGAAGGTGCCTGTGCGTTGGGGCAGGGATATCGAGGGACTCAGGCGGAGTTTGAGGGATCTTGTAGTAACCGCTGAGCAGCTGGCTAAAGGAGAAACTATCGATAAAGAAGGAATGGCAAAAGCAGGATACGACTGTGTGACAATAGCGCTTAAGCTGTTTTTCGGGGTGGGTAATGATATCGTAAACACGAGAAAAGATTACGGCCTGCCGCCTGCCGGTATGCCTGAAAGCGATGCTCAACCTGAACCGGCCGGCAGGGCGAAAATAGAGGATGGGTTAAGCACAGCGCGCGGCCTTGGCAGGCGCATGGCTGAAATAAGGGCTTTGCAGGCCGATCCCATGCGTCTTGTCGGAAGTCCGAAAAAGATGAGGGGATTTATGGACAGCGTGGCCGGCATGTGCGACGGCACCGCACGCCTGATTCGGCTGATCATGGACATGCCGGTTGCTGAAAAAGAGAGATTTCTCGCGATGAGCATGAGGGTTCATGATGCGTACAAGGCAAACACTGAACGTGGCCTTGAAGCTAATCACCGGCGTGTGGCCTGGTCAGGTACGGATGAGGAGTTGGAAGAGGTCCTACGAACCTTTGCCGGATGGGCCAGGAAAAGGGAACAGCCCGATGATGTGAGGTGTACGGCTATAGGCACTTATGTGAAAGACGCGCTCTTTTTACTATACGGGACAAATGAGGAAAGGGCCTGCACCGCGATATTTATCGGGCTTGATCCGGCTGAATTCACCGGCAGGCCGGGAGAGGGGGCTGCTGAAGACGATGCGGTAAAAGATGCGTTTCTGGAGGAAGATTATAGCGCGATGAGGGAATATACCTGCGAACAGATACGGGCAAAGTTAAAAGCAGCGGACCGAAAAGACGTTTGCGCCATGTGGACGAGACAGGAGGACGGCCGCTTTGTGCTGGCAAAGGCAAGGCTGTATGAGGAGCTCGGTTTTGTCATGGAACACTCCCCGGGCGTGAAATTGGCCCGTTATATGAGGCAGCTGAAGGACAGGGTGGTAAAGTTTGATCTTGCCGAACCGTACAATGAGGACAAAACCCCCTGGGGTATCAGGATAACGTATACTGCGGACGGCCAGGACGGCGTACGTACGACCGGGATAGCGGATATCGTTAAACAACATAAAGCTGTAACAGATGTCATTGTCTATATACGCAAACCGGGCGAACAAGGAAAAGGGTGGGCCAGGGACGCGTTTCTCACGAAAGATGACCTCTCGGCTTATGCGGTGTCCGGTAATTACGATGCCCTGTGCGACCTAGCGTGGGACGAAAGGCTTCTGGTTTCAGACATGTTTTATTTACTGCCTGACAGGAAGGCTGCGGAGGCGTTTACGCATATTTTGGGAGGCAATGAAGGGGATCGGGCGGTTTACCTGCGAGCGCTTTTAAGCAACAGCCTTTTGAGCACGCATGCCGCCGTTAAGGCTACGGAATACAGGGGGAGAGAAACAGCGGCGGCTATGGTAGAGGCATTTCGTAGTGGGGCCGCTAAAATCGATAGCATTGAGGACCTGGACGCCATGCGCGAAAAAACGCTCGACGCCATGGTGAGCAGTAAGAACGGCGATAAATATGTCAGAAAGCTTGATTATAGCGAAGAATACGTTCTCATGGTAGAGGCGGTATATAAGATGAACTTGGCGCGCATTAAGGCGGTTGAGGAGAGGGAGAGCCGGCTCCGGGACGAGGAAAGGCGGCGCAACCGCGAAGCGGCCTTGCGTGTGGCGGATGTGTTCGGCTCTGAAACACCCGCGACGTTAGATGAATTTCGTGAAGCATACAGGCG
>JBDRBZ010000136.1:0-4643 GCA_043822175.1 Candidatus Omnitrophota bacterium | reverse complement strand
GTGGCAGGATCTTACGCCGGCCGAAAGGGAGGAAATACTTAAGGATGAGCGGTTCAGGCCAAAATTCGATCGGAAGAGAATGGCCGCTGAAATATGGCGTGAATACAAGCGGTCTGAAATCGCCCCGCTCAAGCTGGATTGGTGGCGCACGGTGTTATGCCTGGCGCTTATCATACAAGCGATCGTCAGGGGGCTCAGGAAAAACGATAAAGACATTTTCTACCAGAAAGTAAGGGACCTCATACGGATGCTTAAGACGCGCGTTAAGGGGCCGCTCGTGACATCTAAAGTAGGGGAGGCGGTATCATCCGCGATACGCGATATGCGCGAACGTAATAATCTTTCCCGCGGTGAGCTGGAAGTTTTGCGGGAACTGGAAAATTCTGACGAAGAGTGGCAGAAACTCCTTATATTCTTTATGCCGCATTTTGAGGATGAGCGTAAGAGGGGTTTTATGGGGGCGTTTTTCTGGGCAGCGGCCGAAATATTTACAAAAACCTTGACCTATATACACTTTGTTTTTACGGGATGGGGGCGTGATAAGACGAGGTTTGCCGACATGACTGCCAGGGTGGAGGGGTATATGCGGGAAATCGAAGGAAGGGAAGTGGTGTCATACGGTGAGGCGCTATCTTTGTTCGCGGCGAGACTCGGCGATATCTCTCCAAGAACACGGGCAGAAAAAGAGGAGATCAAGAGAAGGGTTATGGTCAGGGGCGCGTATCGCGTGCCGGCAGCACCTGTGGCTACGACGTATTTCGCCGAGGGCGGGCACCTTAAAGTCGGCACGGCAAGAAAGCTCGGCGCTGACATGGACGAAACGCGTATATACGCCATGGGCGACGATACAAGGATGGTTTTATGGAAGCGGCCCAAGCCTACGACAGATCCCTACAATTCTTTCCGTGAAATCGGGCCGAACCAGTATGAGACCCATCCTGTCAAGGTAACGCACAGCGTTACAAGGCCTGAAATCTATGTGATGGACCTTGACATGGTGCGCAGGAACACTGAGGGGATGTTGAGGGCGTTATATTCGGCGCTTAATAACAGCAAGACCAGTGAGCGGCGTATCGGGAGGCTAATTATTCTTAACAGGGGCCAGTTCGTGTGTGAGGTGCCTGATTCCATACCCGGCGCAAGGGCGCGCCTGCGGCCGTGGCTCAATAAATGGTTCGATATTTTACTGGAGAAGGCCTTTGATGAATACCATATGTTCCGGCTGAATCCCTATCTCGAGAATGTGGAGAAGGGGATCGTGGATTCGCTATCACTGCAATATCTGGCGGTAGGCGGGCATGGAACGGATACTTATGATCTGTCAGCAGGTAGAGCCCCGGAAGGAAGGACCGTGGACAGATATGCTCGTCAGGCGGTAGGCGGATTCAGGGATAGGGATGTGTTCTTTATAGGCGGCGTGGATTACGAAAATGAATACCATTGCGCGCTTATTGCCAATCTGTCGGCGCAGGGTATGCGCTTGATTTCAGTTCCGCTCGAGAACGGGGAGACGGTGTTGTCAGGGGCTGAGACCGCCGGTGTCAAAGCGGATAAGCCGCTGCCGCGGGAATTCGCGGAAGCGCTGGCACGGGAGATGCGCGCTCAGGGTATGCTCGCGATGGCAGACGGTTTTTCGCAGCCGGATATGGGTGATTTTTACACGAGCGTATTGGGTAAAAAGAATGTCAGGAGCCTTTTGGTTTTCAGGAGGGGGTTTGAGATAAGTTTTTACGCCTCCGGCAGGCAATTTGCGGTAAGTTATAACGAGGACGAGAATTTTGTTAGGGTTAAAGACGGTGAGACCGAGATCCGCGTTACGGCGTTCCGCTCCTCGGATGACGGCGGGGTGGATATTATCATGCCTGCCATGCAGTATGAGTTTTTGTCGGCTGACACGGGGGCCATGACGGAACTTGTTATCCATGAGCTGTTTGAGGATAATTATCCCGAGCTTACTGCCGACGCGTGGGATGCGCTTGAGGCGCGCGGTATCGCGTTTCGGTCCGAGGGCGCGGGCGCGCATGAAATAGCAGAAAGGCTTGAACTGTATCATACCGCCGGGTTAAACGGTCGCGTCCAGGATGATGTTTATATGAGCAAGCTGGACTGGGATATCGCGCTCTTCTCGTACCTTCTGACCGGGGAAACGGCCGTGTCCGCGCCCCGGGACGTGTTCCGCTCGGAGATGGTGAGGCGGATGCGCGGGGATGCGGCGGGACTTCGCGCGCGTATCGCGGGCGCGGCCGACGCCTCGAGAAACGCCGTTGACCGCGCTTTACGCGTGACGCACGAGTTGATGAAACAAAGATTGGAGGGATTGGTCGAGGGCAGCTCAGGCAGCGACGCGGATCTTGCGCTTCTGCTGAAGCAGGTTATTGCCGTCTTCAGTGACAGATATGATGAGAGGCTCGGCGCGGTTGCCGGTGAGCTCTCAAACATGAGCGGCAGGAAGGCGTATGACGAACTTCTCGCGAAAAGCTTCGGAGGGGAAGATGGCATAACCGCGCTGTCGCGCGCGGTCGCGCCCGCCCGGCTGTATTACGCGTCCGTGACTACGCACGAGGCCTTTATCCACACGGGAGAAGAAATGGAGCACGCGCTCGCCATGTTTCCGCGCCTTCTGGTATTTCACCGGGCAGATGTGCCTGAAGCCGAAATCGGCGATTACCTCGACAAGACCGGGCTCGGCGCGTTAAAGGCCAAATATCCGGACAGGTTCTTCGTGTGCCCGGTGACCGAAGACATGGAGGCCTTGAGGATACGCGCGCTTGCCGAGATAGAACGGCGCCGCGGCCCGGGCATGCCGCGCCCGTCCGCCACTCAGGTGTTCGCGCTCGGGCGTCCGGGTGATTTCGGGCCCGGCTGCACCGGATCTGTCGTCGTGACACTGCCCGCGGTACGCGCCGGCATGGAGGCCGTGGCGCTCGGCGCTTACATCGCGTCGTTTGCCCTGGCAGTGGACATAACAGAGAAAGAACCTGCCGGGCTCTCAGCCGGACAGATGTTTAAGCGGGTCGGCCGGAACGGCCATTTCTATACATATATACCATTAACCCCGATAACTCAGCTCGGGCCGATTCTCGACAGGGAATACCGCGCTCTCAAGCGCTTCCTCGCCTCGGCGTAACACTTCCGTTGGCATAGGGGTTTTGCCGGTCATGTCATTACGCAAATAAACAGCCCGGAATTGCGCTTTTCTCTAAATTAAGAAATAGCCGATTAGTTGCTCTCTGCGTAATCATGATTCTCAACAGATAATGCCCCTTGCAATGGGCGGATTGTGGTATATAATAATAGGAAATTCAGGAGGCATGATGAAAACGGATTTGGACGGACTGTTAAAGACATTGATCGAGAAGAGCGGCTCTGACCTGCACCTTCAGGCGAACAGCGTGCCTGTATTCAGGATAAACGGGGACCTCGTGTTCTCCGACGCCGCGCTGGTGACGTCTGAGGACATCGAGAGTTTCGTATCGTCGGTCATGGACGACGCGCAGAAAGAGGCATTCTACAAAACAAAACATCTGGATTTTTCGTATTCGCTTGAGGGCATCGGCCGCTTCAGGATAAACGTGTTCAGGCAGCGCGGCCATGCGGGCTGCGTGGCGCGCGCGATTCCCATGAAAGTACCCGACATCGGCGAATTGGGCCTGCCGTCCGTTGTAAAGGACCTTGCCCTGAAGCCGAACGGCCTGGTTGTCGTGACAGGGCCGACAGGCAGCGGGAAATCAACGACGCTGGCCGCGATAATAGACTTTATAAACGGCTCGCGGAAAGACCATATAATTACCATAGAGGACCCTGTTGAGTTTGTCCACGCGAATAAATCTTGCGTGATAAACCAGAGAGAACTCGGTGTCGATACGGACTCGTTCTCCGCGGCGCTCAGGGACGCGTTGAGGGAGGATCCGGATGTTATTCTTGTAGGTGAAATGAGGGATCTCGATACGATTTCAAACGCTATTACGGCCGCGGAGACAGGGCATCTTGTCTTTGCCACGCTTCATACGAATAGCGCGGTGCAGACCATTGACAGGATTATCGATGTGTTTCCCCCTCATCAGCAGGGGCAGATACGCACGCAGTTGTCCTCGACCCTCCGGGGAGTTGTCTCGCAGCTCCTGCTCCGCAGAAAAGACGGTAAGGGCCGTATCGCGGCTTTCGAGATCATGGTGGGCAACACGCCTATACGGTCCCTCATAAAAGACGGCAAAACCCATCAGCTCTATTCCACGATCCAGATGGGGCGCAGTGACGGCATGCAGACCATGGATTGGTCGCTCATGGAGTTGGTCAAGAATGGCATCATTAGTCCTGAAGAGGCCTCTTCCAAGGTGATGGACCGCACCGCGTTTGATCTTTTGAAGTACAGAACCTGAAAACCATAATAAAAAGGAGGTTTGAAATGAGAAAGACGATAGTTTTAGCGGCAATCATGGCTCTAACAGTGGCGACTGCTCCGGCGTTTGCCGGAAAAGGCGCGAAATGCTCGGCCCCCGCGGCGTCAAAGACCGCAGGTGCCGGCCAGACTTGCCAGTCCAAAGGTTTCTGGCAGGACATGTCTGACAAGATCTGCCACTGGGATTCCACAAAGGGTGAGGCCAAGGCAACCTCGCTTCGCGGCAACCAGGTCGAGCTTAACA
>JBDRBZ010000135.1:0-4012 GCA_043822175.1 Candidatus Omnitrophota bacterium | reverse complement strand
TAAATATTTTAAACTTTGAAACAATGACCGTATATTAGCACGGGCCGGGCCGGTCTGTCAAGAACATTCGGGCAGGCAATCTTTGAAAGGCGGCGTTACTGGGGCTATTCCTGCGTCACGCGCAGGAGCTCTTCCACGGTGATAAGCCCTCTTAACACTTTATCGATACCGTCCTGCTTCAAGGTCGTCATGCCGGCTTTTATCGCCGTTTGCCTCACTTCCTCGAGGGGGGCGTTCTTCTGCACCATGAGCCGCAGCTCATCGCTGAATTCCAACAGCTCGAATATCCCTATCCTGCCCCTGTACCCCACGCCGTTACATTCCTCGCAGCCTTTTCCCTTATAAAATTTCGCGCCCGGAGGCGCGTCAATGCCGGCATCCTCGAGCAGGGCCTTGTCAGGGACACATTCGGTCTTGCAGGACTCGCATATAAGCCGGACAAGCCTCTGGGCGATAATGCACACCAGGCACGAGGTAAGCATGTTTTTATCAAGGCCCATGTCAATCAGTCTCATGATAGTGCCCGGCGCGTCGTTCGTATGGACGGTCGATAGCACCAGGTGCCCCGTCAGGGCCGCCCTGAAAGCCATTTCCGTAGTTTCGTAATCCCTGATCTCCCCTACCATTATAACGTCAGGGTCATGCCTCAGGAACGAGCGCAGGGCCGACGCGAAGTCGAGGCCTATTTTGGGGTTTACCTGCGCCTGCGTGACATTACCCACCATATATTCTATGGGATCCTCTATGGTCAGGATGTTTTTCTCCGGAGACGCGAGGTCATTCAGGATAGCGTAAAGCGTTGTTGTTTTCCCGGAGCCCGTAGGCCCGGTGACGAGAATACAGCCATGGGCGCTTTTGATGAGGCGCTTGAACTTCTTAAGCATGGTCTTGGTCAGACCGAGGTCTTCCACGGCTATCAGCGATGTGGACTTGTCCAGAAGCCGGATTGACACGCTTTCACCGTACGCCGTAGGGAAAGTGGCGACCCTTAAGTCTATCTCCCGGCCCGCGACATTCACGGTAAACCTGCCGTCCTGCGGCTTTCTCCTCTCGGCGATGTCGAGGCCGGACAGTATTTTTATACGCGGGGCAAGCGGCAGGTGTATGTTCCTGGAGATATTGACCGCGGTGTGCAGCACGCCGTCCACGCGGAACCTTATCCTCATGATGTCCTGCATGGGCTCGACGTGGATATCGCTGGCCCTGTTCTTGACGGCATCGTATATCATCTGGTTTACAAATTTCACCACTGGAGGCTGGCCCGCCAGGAGCGCCAGGCTCTGGGACGTCATGTACGAGGATTCCGCGTATATCATCCCCTTGGTCTCAAGCGGCTTGACGATATCCTCCAGGCTTTTGCCGTGCACATATGCCTGTTCGATGGAACTCATCACATCCTTTTCCGAAGCCATAACGGCCTGCACGTTCTTATACTTGGTCAGCATTTTGATTTCATCCAGCGCGAGAATATCCTGCGGATTGGCCATGGCTACGGTAAGCGTATCCCGTATGGCATAGAGGGGGATAACTTTCAGCCTCCTCACGACCTTTTCATCGAGCAGGTTCACGGCGACAGGGTCTATGATGTACGTATCCAGCTCGATAAAGGGGACACCCATCGATTCGCTCATCAGCTGCATTATTTCGTCGTCAGTGGCGAGTTTCTTCTTCCTTATGACAGCCTCGGAAGACTCGCCGGTACGCTCTCTCATCGCGCGTATATCCTCGAGCTGCTGCTTGTCTATCTTGCCTTTCTCGAATAATATATTCTCGATAGAATTGTTTTTTCCCGCCGCCATCTCTTACTCCGCCTTCCCTATAAAAGAATGAACCTTATCCGTTAATTCCTCACCGTCAAACGGCTTGGTCATGTAAGCGTCAGCCTTGACCTTTTTGCCCCATTCCTTGTCTTCCCTCTTATCGAGCGCAGTAAGCATTATAACAGGCACCCTGTTCAGCACCTTATCGAATTTCAGCATGCGGCAAACCTGGTACCCGTCAAGTTTGGGTATCATAAGATCGAGTATGATAAGGTCGGGTTTCTCTTTACGGGCCTTGTCAAGGGCCTCCATACCGTCAAAGGCGTTTGAGACGGCATACCCCTTGGCCTCAAGCCTGGCCTTGACAAGTTCGGCCAATGCTTCTTCATCTTCTACTACAAGAATTTTTTTCGGCATATTACAGAAACCTATATATAGCTATTATTTTCGTCATTCTGTTCGGTATGATAATATAACGTGGGGCCCCGCGTTGTCAACAAATATCAGGCCCCGCCCCCTAATCGCTGTTTTTTGAACGCATTTATAAGCCCGTTTGTCGAGGAATCGTGCGATACCGCGGGGGTATCACCTCCTAATTCCGTTAATATGCCGCCGGCAAGCTGTTTTCCCAGCTCAACCCCCCATTGATCAAAGCTGAATATGTTCCATATGACGCCCTGCGTGAAGATCTTATGCTCATACATGGCCACCAGCGACCCCAGCGTCCGGGGGGTTATTTTTTTTACAAGTATGGAATTGGTGGGCCGGTTGCCTTCGAATATTTTGTACGGCAAGAGCCTTTCCGCGTCGGCCTTACTTATGCCCTGCCCGGCCAGTTCACGCGCGGCTTCCTCCCTGGTCTTCCCCCTCATAAGCGCCTCTGTCTGGGCGAAGAAATTGGACATGAGCTTAACATGATGGTCGCCCACCGGATTATGGCTGATAGCGGGAGCGATAAAGTCACACGGCACAAGCCTTGTCCCCTGATGGATCAGCTGGTAGAACGCGTGCTGGCCGTTGGTGCCGGGCTCCCCCCATATAACCGGCCCGGTCTGGTACTTAACACGCCTGCCGGTACGGTCCACGTATTTTCCGTTACTCTCCATGTCACCCTGCTGGAAATAGGCCGAAAACCTGTGCATGTACTGGTCATACGGCAGTATCGCGTGTGTTTCGGCGCCGAAGAAATTATTGTACCATACGCCCAAAAGAGCAAGGATAACCGGGATGTTCCCGTCGAAAGGCGCTGATCTAAAATGCGCGTCCATGGCGTGCGCGCCCGAGAGCATGTCGCGGAAATTCTCGAATCCCACTGTGCAGGCAATGGAAAGGCCTATGGCCGACCAGAGGGAATACCTGCCGCCGACCCAATCCCAGAAACGGAACATATTCCTCGTGTCGATGCCGAATTCCCTGACTTTCTCGTCATTGGTGGACACGGCGACAAAATGCTTTTTCACGCGCTCTTCATCGACAGCCGATTTGAGAAACCATTCGCGGGCCGTATGCGCGTTTGTCATCGTCTCCTGGGTCGTGAACGTCTTAGAGGATATGATAAAAAGCGACGTCTCGGGGTCTATCCTCTTAAGGGTCTCCGCGATATGCGTGCCGTCTATGTTTGACACGAAATGCGCCTCTTTGTCCGGCTTCCAGTAAGGCCTGAGCGCCTCTGTCACCATGACCGGGCCGAGGTCAGACCCTCCGATGCCTATGTTCACGATATGCCTTATGGCCTTGCCGGTATACCCGGTCCACTTACCAGATATTATATCCCCGGAAAAAGACTCCATCTGATCGAGCACCCTGTTCACTTCGGGCATCACGTCAATGCCGTCAACCAGCATAGGGCGGTTGGACCGGTTCCTCAGCGCGACGTGGAGCACGGCCCGCTTTTCCGTCTCGTTTATTTTATCGCCGGAGAACATCAGGTCTATGGCCTCCCTCAGGCCGCATTCTATCGTGAGATCGATCAGGAGGCGCATGGTCTGGCCGGTAATTATGTTTTTCGAGTAATCAACCAGCATATCCTCAAAACGCAGTGAAAATCCGGAGAAGCGTTCGCTGTCTTCCTTGAACAGGTCCCGCATATGTCTGGCCTTCATGTCTTGAGCGTGCGCCTCAAGATTTTTCCAGGTGCGCGTATCTGTAGGACATATTCTATCCAGCATATGATCCTCCCTTTTCATGAAATATACGGATTATCCAACCTCAAGGCAAGCCCCTGCCATGCCGGTATTATGCGGATTCCTGAC
>JBDRBZ010000134.1:0-7484 GCA_043822175.1 Candidatus Omnitrophota bacterium | reverse complement strand
CGCCCACCCATTTGTTCATTTTGCCTTCATAGACAAATTTTATGGTCTCGGGCACCTTGAACCAGCATTTGCCGTTTATGAACGCGGCCGCAAGATCAGTGCTGCCGACTCCGGTGGAAAAACATCCCAGCGCCCCGTATGTACACGTATGAGAATCCGCACCTATCACCAGGTCGCCCGGCTTTACAAGGCCAAGTTCGGGTAAAAGGGCGTGCTCGATCCCCATCCTGCCGACCTCGTAATAATGCTTTATACCGTGTTTTTTCGCGAAATCAGACAATTTCTTGGCGTGGTTTGCGCTCTGCATGTCTTTGGCCGGCGTAAAGTGGTCAGGGATAAGGCCTATGCGGGTCTTATCAAACACCTTTTTGGCACCTGCCTTCTCAAATTCCTCTATGGCTATGGGGGCGGTTATATCATTGCCCATGCAGAAATCGACGCGCGCGTCGATATAATCGCCGGGTTTTACGGATTTCTTGCCCGCATGCGACATGAGTATTTTTTCGGTTATCGTGTATCCCATGATCTACACCTTATATCAGTACTTTAATCCCTTTATCTTAAACTCAAGCACGCCGACAGGCACCTGGATCTTCACGGTCTCCCCTGTTTTATGCCCCAGAAGCCCTTTCCCTACGGGGGAAGTGACGGAGATCTTGTTCTGCGCGAAATCCGACTCATCCGGCCCTACCAGCTGGTAGGTTATCTTTTCCTTGGATTTTACGTCTTCGATTTCCACGGTAGCGCCTATATTCACTACGTTCGTATCCACGTTCAGGCTCTCGACTATTTCCACGCGGGAAAGCTTATCCTCGAGCTCGGCTATTTTCTTCTCGATGTGGCCCTGTTTTTCCTTGGCCGCGTCATATTCGGCGTTTTCCCTTAAATCGCCCTTGTCCCTGGCGATGCCGATTTCTTTTGCTATAGCCCTCCTCTCAACAGTCTTAAGCCTCTCGAGCGCTTTCAGGAGCTCTTCGTATTTCGCCCTGCTTAAATATGTTTTGCTCATACAGCATAGTCCTTTTTTGAGAATATAGGCACAATCGAACCGTCATAATATATCATAACATCCTTAAATGCACAAGTGGTTTTGGGAACTAAACAACCTTGCCCCGTCCGCATATATTGAGGGATTAAGGAGCACAAAATCAAGGTGGCACGGGCAATCGACACGGCCGCCGAAAGACACATTGTTACCGATAGCTATATGAACCGTATTTAAGGCCTTTTCGTCTTCCAGGGTCCTGCCCGTTACAATGGCTTTGGGGTTCAGGCCGATGCCGAATTCGGCTATGTTTCGCGCCGGCTTGCCTATCCTGTCGATGACTTTGCGTATGGCAGGAATGGGCATGTGCTGTATATAGCCGTTTTTTACCGTTATTCTTACCGGCCTGCGTATTCTGCCCACAAGCGGCGCGCTCCCGTCTATTACAATGACGCCGTTCGTGGCGCCCTCTACCGGGGCAATGCACAGTTCGCCGGCAGGCAGGTTCCCGAAACTTCCGGGTTTTGTATAAATCCCGTCATCGCGCATCCACGCGCGGCCTTTTATAGACATCTCAAGATGCGTACCGGCTTTTGTACTGACCGTGATCCTGCTTTTACCAAATAAAAGACGCAGTTCTTTTGCGATACGGGCCGATAGCTTACGATAATCGATATCTATGGCACGCGTAAACATATCTTTAGTTACACCGGGCAGGCTCGCTACGCGCGTCCCGTATTTCTTGCAGGCTTCCTTCCTGGCCCGCGTATGCGACAGTGATTTTGTGGTCATAAGGAGCGCCGCGTCGGCCGCCTTAAGCGCCTCGGCCACGGGCCCGGGAGGTTCCTCTCCGTGGACATGGGTAGGCCGCATGCAGAGAAGCAGCGCGTTCACGCCTAAACGCCTGCCGGCATCATACACCTCTTTCGCCAGCCTGAAAATGCCGTCATCGCAGACAATGAGAAGGGTCTCACCCTCCTTCACGCCCAGGCATGTCGTGATAACTTTCCTGACAACTTTTATGAGCATAGGAAACTGATTTTATCACCCTGACCGCATTATCTCAAGCGCAAAAAGTCTCGGGAGTCGCATCACCAGAATTGAGTCCGGCCCCGAATGAGAAGAATCGGATCAAAGGCAGCACTTATGCCGCCGGGCATATACCGGAATTACATTTCTCTTGTAATCTAGCGGTGGTTATAGTAATTTATAACTGCAGATGTCCTAATTGGCTATGAAAATCAAAAAAAACAAGAGAGGGCATATGGAATACGTTATCGCAGGGGCGTGCCTGGTTATCGGTATAATAATCGGTGTCTTTATCGCGCTTTCGACTTTCGAGTCTGCCGCAAAAACAGAATTGCGTAAACGCCTCGAATCTGAAGTGGGACGCGAAAAGGCAGTGAGCCCGGTTGTGCAGAGCCGGAAGGCGGAACGCAGAGGAGAAGGACGTATAATGGTAGAGATAAAGGCCCCTGAAACAGACAGGCTGGGGCTGGTTGCCGAAGGTGAAATCAACAAGTTCAGCGCATATTTACTCGACATCTCCACGAGCGGAGCCGGCATCCTTTGTGACCGTTTCATGAAAAAGGGGCTCGTTATCCACATGGATTGCAATTACAGCGACATGAAGTTTCAGACTATGGCAGAGATAAAAAACTCCTTTATAAAAGACAACGGCATCAGGTACGGGCTGCAATTCCTGAAGCCACTGCCCAAACATACTCTCTAAGATGGAAGAACAGCGAAAAATCCTTCTAATAGACGATGAGAAAGACTTTGTAGAGCTCCTCCGGGACCAGCTGTCGCTTCAGGGGTACAAAGTCATCGCCGCCTTTGACGGCGATGAAGGCCTGAAGAAGGCAAAGAGCGAAAACCCGGACCTCATTATCTGCGACATACGCATGCCTAACAAGAACGGCCACGAGGTACTGTCCGAATTGAGGAAGGCCATAAGGAAAAACACGCCGTTTATAATGCTGTCCGCCCTAAACGACCTGGACAACGTGATGAAATCTTACGACGGCGACTCGGACTTCTACGTCCCCAAACCCGTACAGCTCGAGTCGCTTTTCCGCAACATCAAGACCCTTCTAAATCTCTCCAAGAACCGCGAGGACGTGTAATTCCGTCACCAAACAGCCCGATTCACATACGCCCCGCTCCTACCCCCTCCCGCCCCGCCACAGCGGCTACCATAGTAATTTCTCACCGACACACCACCCAATTCCGAAGCGTTTATTTCCTTCATTATGGTTTTGGTGTCCGGTGAGAAACGGAACGTCTAATATGGATGCGATTCGAAGCGCTACAAATGTGCCATTTTGGCAACCCATGACATATTCGCGTAATGTGAAACTTCAGGGGAACTAGTGGCGCGGTTATCCGAAAGCGGCGTTAAGGATGTCGTGGCGGCCCACGACCCCGATGACCTTATCGCCGTCAAATACGGGTATGGTATGTACGTTTTTCCTGTGCATGAGGGCGATCAGACGCTCGAGCTTTGTGTCTTTCTGCACCCCGAGGATGGCCTTACTGCACACCTCCCCCACGGGCAGGGCGGCTACTTTCTCGAGCTGGTTCATCCTGTGGCCGCGGCGGCTCATCACGTAATTCAACAATCTCAGGAGGTCTGTGGTGGTCACGATTCCGACAACGTCGTTCTTTCTGCCTTTTCTGACGATGACTACGCCGTTTATCCTGAACCTCAGCAGCACATGCGCTGCCTGGCCGATCGTGGCCTTGTCATGGAGCTTAACTACGGTTTCGGTCATTATGTCTTCGACAGTTGCTCTTAACATGATTTTCCTCTCGGCCGTTACGGCCTAAAATTCCCGGTTTTTCTTAAGCACCTTAAGGCACGCCTTCACGACCCTGGGGCTGAATTGTTTGCCTGACATCTGCTTCAGGATATTAATGACATATTCTTTTCTCAGCCCTTTTCTGTAGGGCCTGTTGGTTATCATGGCGTTGTAGCAGTCAGCCACATTTATTATGAGCGCGCCGATGGGGATTTTGTTCTTTTTTATGCCGTCGGGATACCCGCTGCCGTTATACCACTCGTGATGATGCCGGATTATCGGCAGGATCTCGCCGAACTCGTCGACGGGCCGCAATATCATCTCCGATATAAGGGGATGCTGCTTGACCTCGGCGTACTCGTCAGGCTCAAGCGGACCCTTTTTATTGAGTATGCGCGCGCTTATGTAAATTTTACCGATATCGTGAAACAGCCCGGCCAGATAAATATTCCGGCACACATCTTCTTCCAGCCCCATTTCCTCCGAAATGGCCCGGGCCAGTTCGGCTACGCCCCTGGAATGCGTCCCCGTATAGTGGTCCTTGGCGTCCAGCGCCTGAAAGAGCGCCCTTATGCTGTTCTTGAAAAATTTCTGGCTCTTATCGAAAAGGGCGCGTATGTCATTCATTCTCTTCTTTAAAATTTCATAAAGCACAACGGTTATGTCATAATGCGTTATGATGCCGCCCACTTTATTCCGGCCGGATAACACCGCGAGCCTTTTCACATTCTTCTCTTTCATGATATTCAGCGCGTCGAAGAGGTCATTATCAGGTTTCACCGAAATGAGCGGCTTGCTCATGATCCGCCTGACAGGCGTGCCGGAAATATCCGCGCCTTTGGAAACGGCCTTGAGCACGATATCCCTTTCCGTAACTATGCCGAGGATCCTGTCCCCCCTCTTCACTATGATACAGCTCGCCTTTTTCCTGGCCATAAGCCTGCTGACATCGCTGACAGACATTTTCTCGTCCACCGATGCCGGGACCGGGCACATGATTTCTTTTACGGTCCTGGTCTTGTCAATTCTCATCATACTTCGTGTTTCCTCCGCATGAGTAGGAGCAGGATTACTTCTTTGTTATCATGTCTATCAGGTCCACTACCCTGCAGGAGTATCCCCATTCATTGTCATACCACGCAAGCACTTTCACGAGATTGCCGCCTATGACTTTCGTGAACTTCGAGTCAAATGTGGATGAGGCGCCTATGTGGTTGAAATCAACCGACACAACCTCATCTTCGGTATAATCGAGTATACCCTTTAGTTTTCCCTGCGCCGCCTCTTTCATGGCCTGGTTGATGTCTTCCTTTGTGGCTTCCTTCTTTACCATGCATGTCAGATCAACCACCGATACGTTAGGCACCGGCACCCTGATCGCGAACCCGTCAAGCTTGCCTTTTAGTTCGGGGATTACAAGGCCGATCGCCTTGGCAGCGCCGGTTGTCGTCGGTATCATTGAAACAGCCGCGGCGCGGGCCCTGCGCAGATCCGGATGCGGCAGATCCTGCACGCGCTGATCATTTGTATAAGCGTGAATTGTCGTCATCAGGCCCTTCTCTATGCCGTACCTGTCGTTCAGGATTTTGGCCACGGGCCCGGGGCAGTTTGTCGTGCATGATGCGTTGGATATGACATTGTGGTTCTTGGGGTCGTATTTATCGTCATTTACGCCGAGCACTATCGTTATGTCTTCGCCTTCGGCAGGCGCCGAGATAATGACTTTCTTCGCCCCGCCTTTTGTAATGTGGTTGACCGCGCCCTTTACCTCTTTGCCTTTTTTATTAACGCCGTCGTTCTTCATCGTGAAAAGTCCGGTGGACTCGACCACGATCTCGACACCCAGGTCTTTCCACGGCAGGTCACAGGGATCCTTTTTTGACAGCACCTTTATTTCCTTGCCGTTTACGATTATTGAGCTGTCGCCGGCCTTGACGTTGCCTCCGGGAAAACGGCCGTGCACTGAATCGTATTTCAAAAGATGCGCCAGGGTCTTAGCGTCTGTTATGTCGTTTACGGCGACAATTTCCATATCTTTTGACCTTGTCTCGAGAATAGCCCTGCCTACCATTCTCCCTATCCGGCCGAATCCGTTAATACCTATCTTGATCGCCATGTCTACCTCCTTTTGCGTTTACGCCATCCTACATTTCTAACGTAATATTGAATCTGTGAATTAACCATGCGGATTATTATGATAACTATTATATCACAAGCCGCCCAATACGCAAAATCTAATCTTGCATCCTTGTCCCGGCCCGCACGTGGTGGCCCCTCAAAAAACTCGCTGAATCCATCTTTTTGCCGGCCTGCGGCTGAAGTTCCAGTATCCTCACGGCGCCTTTTCCGGCCGCGACGACTATATCCTCCCCTGAAGCCGCGAGTACCTCTCCCGGGTCGCCTGCCATGCCTTCCGCGATACCTGTACGCAGTATCTTCAGTATACCGCCGGCAAAACGCGTATAAGCGCCCGGCCACGGTACCGTCCCCCTGACAAGGTTATGTATTTCCGGCGCGCTTTTCCTCCAATCGATAAGGCCGTGCAGCTTCGCCAGTTTAGGGGCATAAGACGCCTGCGCGCTGTCCTGCTTCGTGAATTTTTCCCCGCCTTTTTCGATAGCCTCAAGCGTAGTCACCAATAAATCGGCCCCCATACGCGCAAGCCTGTCAGTAAGGACTGCGGATGTGTCCTCATCGCCGATAGCTGTCCGCGCCTGAGACAGTATGTCACCCTCATCCATCCGGTCATTCATCCTCATCACGGTAACCCCTGTCTCCCTTTCCCCGCGCATGATAGCCCAGTTTATCGGAGCGGCTCCCCGGTATTTCGGAAGCAGCGAGGCATGCAGATTGACCGAGTATTTAGACGGAACAGCCAGTAATTCTCTCCTTAATATATGCCCGTAGGATATCACGACAAACAGGTCTGCCCCGTAAGAAGCGGCTTCCGCCGGAAAATCACTGCCCAGTTCCCCGGGCTGCAGTATTTTAACCCCATGCTCAAGGGCCGCCTCCTTGACGGGCGACATAGTCACTTTCAGGTTCCTGCCCCTGGGCCTGTCCGGCTGGGTGACAACCGCCTCTACCCCGTAACCGGACGCGAACAGGCGTTTAAGGCTTTCTACTGCAAACTGTGATGTTCCGAAAAATAATATCTTCATCTCTCCCTACATGGATATCGGGTCCACATCGACTGCCGTAAGCACTCCTGACGGACGGCGCGTATTTGCCATGACTTTTCGCACAGACCCGGTGATTATACTACGATTGACCCCTTTTAACAATATGTTCCACCTGTAATAACCGCGCACTTTATGCATGGGAGCCGGGGCCGGGCCGACCACTTCGAACTGCCCCGCCTCTGTCTTCATCGCCGCCGCCGTATCATCCGCGGCTCTACGCGCCTTTTTCTCATCGCGCGACCTTACGGTCACCTTGACTATATGGACAAAAGGCGGAAAATTCAGTTCCCTCCTCGTCTGGATTTCCTTTTCATAAAATTTCTCGTAATCATGCTTTGCCGCCGAGGTGATGGCGTAGTGCCCCGGCGCGTAAGTCTGCACGATGACCTCGCCGCCGTCATCCCCCCTGCCCGCCCTGCCCGCGACTTGCGTTATAAGGTTAAAGGCATGCTCACTGGCCCTGAAATCCGGAAGATTCAGAGTCACATCCGCGTTGACGACCCCGACAAGGGTAAC
>JBDRBZ010000133.1:0-5819 GCA_043822175.1 Candidatus Omnitrophota bacterium | reverse complement strand
ACCTGCCTGAAATGCACGTCGCATTTGTTTTCCGCCATCCGGCTGTTTATAAGCGCCGGAAATTCGATTTTCCCGCGTAAATGGCGCGGCATGCCGCGGCTGTATTCGCGCAGGAAAGAGGCTATCTCATCATCATCAAAGTTTATAACCCTCTTCCGGGGCGTCAGATCGCCGTACGGGCACGGAAGAAAATTACAGAGGAACACGCGGTCCGCGCCGATCTCCTGGGCCAATTCCACCATTTGAGGCACTGCCTTAAAGTTTTCCCTGTCAACGATGAATGAAAGCTTGACGCTTAAAGGCCTTTTTCTTCTTTTTTTTTCGGCCGCAAGCGTTTTCGTGTCGCGGCATATCTTCTCGAACACGCCGCCGTCCATCCCTGTAAGCCTTGTGAATTCCCCCGCGTTGTGGCCGTTAACGCTGACGGTAATGCCGTCAAGCCTCGACGTGAGCAGCCTCTCCGTATTCTCGCCTATGGTGGTGCCGTTCGAAAACGTCTTGGTTTCCATCCTGCGCTCGCGTGAGGCGTATTCCACCATTCTGTAAAAATCAAGGTTCAGCAGGGGTTCGCCCGAACCTATGATATGCACGCTCAGGGCTTCCCTGAACAGGTCCACCGCTTTTTTAAAAAGCGCGAAATCCATGTCCCTCGTGCCCGTCTGCCGCCACCGGTAGCCGGCAGGCACGGCTTTCGAATGCGTAGGGCACATGTCGCAGGACAGCGTGCATTTCGTGGTAGCCACTATCGACAGCACAACGGGCTTATACCCGAGGACATTCTCCCTGCCGCTCATCGCGTAGCGGAGATAGTTCATCTTCTGGCAGACACGGTAGCGTCCGGTTAAAACATTCAGGATTTCAGTCATGCCGCGCCTCCGCCGGGCCGGTTCATCATCATCTTCTTTACCCCTGCCGTAACGGGATTGTTAAAAATATGGTCGTGCAGGAACTCGTTGCAATAAACGCCCGTAATCGCGTCCTGAAGCCGCCCCTTTATACCCGCGCGCGCGAGTTTTGCCCTCAAGTTGCTTTCATGGGCCTTCACTCGGGCCGCCCTTAAAACAGGGCTCTTCCTCACCGCCTCAAGCGCGAACGTAAACGCCTTTTTCCTCTGGCCGCGCGTAAACTCGGGCGTCTCGAAGAAAGGCGTATTCCTCCTCTGGGATCCGCGGTTCAGGTATTTTTCAGGGCCCGAAAGAAAGCGCCCGTGCCCTGACACATAATCGAACAGCTCTGTCGACGGGTACGGCAGCAGCTGATAAAAACTCGCCACGGATATCGGAAACTCGGTGGCAAACTTTACCGATTCCATAAAATCATCCCATGTCTCGCCCGGAGAGCCTATCAGGAAGAAGAGCTCGACTTTATAACCCAGGCGGCACGCAGCCGCGACCGCTTTTTTCATGTCCTCAACCCGCGTCCTCTTTTTTATGTTGTCGAGAATTTTCTGGCTGCCGCTCTCTATGCCGAAACCCAGCATCCTGAATCCGGCCTCGCGCATTCTGATGAGCATTTTTTCGTCCACCCGGTCCGCCCTCACCCCGTTATCGCACATAAGGTAAAGGCCCTTCATCCCGCGCCTTATAATCTCGTCGCAGACAGAATAGACATGGTCCTCCCTGAAGGTAAAGTTATCGTCCCTGAAGCTGAACTCCCTGAAGCCGAGCCTGTAATGGCGCTCTATCTCGTCTGCCACGCTTCCGGCGCTTCTGAACCTGAGGCTCCTGCCTATGGCGAGCTTTACCGGGCAGTATATGCACTCGTAGGGGCACCCCCTCGACGTGATTATCGTAATAAGGCCCGAATAACGCGACTTATCGAATTTCCCGTACTTCGGGAAAGGTATGCTGTCCAAATCTTTCCTGAACTCCCTGTCGCCGGTATATGTCACGCGGCCGCCGCTTTCCCTGAACATAAGCCCCTTTATCGACTCATACCCGGCGCCGCGGCACAGCTCGACAAGCGTATCCTCGCCCTCCAGCACCGCTCCGTAATCCAGGGCACGTTCATCCTCAAGCGCCTTCTGCCTGACAGTCGAGATGTGCGGCCCGCCGGCCGCTATTTTTATCCCGGGAAAGAAGCGCTTTATTTTTGCCATGACCCGGAACGTATGCCTGTAATTAAGGCTCATCATGCTTACACCGACCAGGTCAGGGGAAAACGACCGTATCTTGCCGAGTAGTCCTCCGACGCGCTTGTCCCTGTTCAGGTCATAGACATCATTCTCTATGCCGCCGGCGGTCAGGACCTCGGAGAGCACGCCAAGGCCGTACGGGAGCACATTCGAGAATGTGTTATCATACATCGCCTGGACCAGTAATACCCTTTTATATCTCATTAACCGCCTTTCATCTCGGCCTAAACGGTTATCGGCCCGTCAATGTACCTCCTGAACCAAAGCTCCAGGTTGAGCCAGCTCCATACGGTATATTCCGAACCTTCCTGTGACATCAGGCCCGGCAGGCCCTGTTTCACGTAAGAGGCGTCAAAATACGGCCTTTTAAGGAATTCCCCGGACGAAAAAACATCGTCGACAGCGCTTTTGATATCGCTCGATATCCAGGTCTTAAGCGGGGTAGGGAACCCCATCTTGTCGCGCCTGTCGAGCACCATCGGCGGCACAATTCCCCTCATCGCCTCCCTCAAGATATACTTTGTCCTGCCGTCGCGTATCTTCCATTCCGCAGGTATGCCGAAAACATACTGTACAAGCCTGTAATCGAGAAACGGGCTCCTTGTCTCGACGGAAAATGCCATGCTCGACCTGTCATCCGTGTGCAGCAGCGACGGAAGGGGCGAGATCCTGAAGGCATTGCAGAGCTCATTGTTGAGGATCCCGCGGAATTTCCTCTCAGGGCGCACATCCGGGCCGAACCGTTCCGTGAAATCCTTGTTCAGGAACGGCGATGCCGCGTTCGCGGTCAGTTTACGCGCCGAGCGCTTGATAAAACCGGGCATGCTGTATGAAAGAAGTATTTTCATCACCTGAGCGGCTATAATCCCGGCGCCGGCATGGCCGCCTTTTGCGCCCTCGTACAGGCGCGCCTCATCAAAACACCTCTTCCACATGAACCGGCTGAATAGATCGGCAAACAGGTAAAAATAATATTTATCATAGCCTCCGAGCGTCTCATCGCCCGCCTGGCCCGTGAGAAGCACCCTGATATTTTTCTCATGCGCCTTCCTCATCACGTACCACTGGGGCAGGATGCTTAATGTGCTGTAGGGCTCTTCCTGATGCCATATTATATCATGCAGGTCTGAAAACAGGTTGTCGGGTTTGGCGGACACGAAAAAAGGGTCAAGATCGGACGTTTTAAGCACCTCATCTATGTAACACCTCTCGTCTGCTTCCGCTTCGGTATAATATGACGAAACGCTGAACAGCGTCCTATTGCGCTGGCGGTCGGCTATGCACGCTATGGACGACGAATCCAGCCCGCCGCTCAGCATGACGCCGACATCCACGTCGCTGCGCAGCCTGAGCCGGACGGCGTCCTCAAGCAGCGCGCGGAATTCACCGATATACTCATCAGCGCTCAAATTGGCCGTCTCCGCCGAAACAGCCTCGCCCAGGTCCCAGAACTTCCTGTACGTGAAAGTGCCGTCGTTCAGCCCGAAACGCATGTAATGCCCCGGATTCAGCTTATACACGCTCTTGAAAAAAGTATAATCGCCGATATCCATGTATCCGTATCCAGAACTCAGGTAATCGTATATCGCCCGGTCATTGGGCTCTTTCGGAACACTCGGGCTTAAAAGGAGCGCCTTGATCTCTGAGGCAAAAATAAATACATCATTATCCCTGTAATAATAAAACGGCTTCACGCCGAAACGGTCACGCGAGGCAAAAAGCTCGCGTTTTTTTTCATCCCATATCACGAACGACCACATACCGTTGAATCGCCGGAGCGCGTCCTCGCCCCATTCCTCAAAGGCGTGCAGTATAACTTCTGTGTCGCTGTGGCTCTTAAAGCCGTACCCGGCATCAACAAGCTCTTTCCTGAGCTCCAGATAGTTGTAGATTTCGCCGTTATATATGATCCACTTTGTCCCGTCCCTGTTCGCCATGGGCTGATGGGCATCGGCGGAAAGATCGATAATGGAAAGGCGGCAGTGCCCCAGCGCCGTATCATCCGACAGATAAAACCCCTCATCATCCGGCCCCCTGTGCTTCTGGATGGCCACCATCTTCCTTATGAGCCCGGCGCGGCCCCTCGCGCGGGCCCTGAAATCCAGAACCCCGGCTATCCCGCACATTTTCGCCTCCCGCTCGCGAGTGAATCCGGCGAAACGCCTTCCACGAAAATCTTATACCACAGCTCGAAATTAAGGACGCACCAGAGCCTGTGCGTGTGGTCGCGCCTCCCGGATACGTGCTCTTCGAACATCCGGTCAACGGACGCGCGGTCCATGAATCCGGCGCGTATGAACGCGCTCCCTGACATCATGTCCCTGTAGTAATCTTTGAGCGGCCCCTTAAACCATTCCCCCACAGGTACCGCGAATCCCTGTTTTCTCCTGGCAAGAATTTCATCGGGGATAAGCCCCCGTTTCTTGAGAAAAGCTCTCAAAAGCACCTTTGTCCTGAAAAAGCCCACTTTCTTCTCAAACGGCATCCGGAATACAAATTCTAACATCTTATGGTCCAGAAACGGGGACCTGACTTCGAGAGAATTAGCCATTGACGCTATGTCGGCCTTGACCATGAGGTCCTCGGGCAGATAAGTCGTGAAATCGAGATCCATCGCGGCTTCCCGTCTGTCCGACGCGGTCAGGCCCGCGAATTTGTCCATAAAATATTCCGCGCTGTCATAGCCCCGCAGCTCATCCAAAAAAGCCGGAGTAAAAATATCCGCGTCCGGAAATATGCCTATAACGCGCATGTACTGCCTGTACATCTCACCCGGTGACGCGGCGGCATCGCCGAGCCTGGCCATGTAGTCATTATTTTTCCTGCCCATAAGCGGCCCGGCGGTTTTCGCCAGGGCCAGCGCGGCGCGCGTCAGCGCCCGGCCCGTTCTGCCGCCTCCCATAAGGTATCCGAAGGCGATGTACCTGTTGTATCCGCCGAAAGCCTCATCCCCGCCGTCGCCGCTTAAGGCAACGGTCACGCCGGTGCGGGTCATCTCGGAAACGTAGTAAGTGGGGATACAGCTCGAGTCGCCGAAAGGCTCATTATAATGCCATACGAGCTTCGGTATGACCCCGGCGGCGTCAACTTTGACTACAAACTCCTTATGCTCGGTATCATATTTATGAGCTGTATACGACGCGTACGCCAGTTCATTATACGCCGCGTCATCAAACCCTATGCTGAACGTCTTTACCGGATCTTTCAGGTGAGCCGACATAAACGCCAGGACCGCGCTCGAATCGATGCCTCCGCTTAAAAACAGCCCGAGCGGCACATCGCTCACAAGCCTCATCCGCACAGCCTCATCCAAAAGCTCCGCGATCCGTTCCCCGTACGCGGAATCATCGCTGAGATATATCTTGGCGCCGTAATCAGGCAGCCAGTACCTCCGGATCTTCAGCCCGCCGGAGCTGAGATGGGCGGTATGCGCGGGCGGCAATTTGTGTATATTGCTGAAAACGGTCTTCGGGCTCGGCACGTATCCGTAGGTAAAAAAATCCGAAATTGCCCGGAAATTAAGCGCCCTGTCCACCCTTTTATCTTCCAGAACAGCCTTTATCTCCGAACCGAAAATAAAAAGTCCGCCGTCATGATAATATACCAGCGGTTTCTTGCCCACACGGTCGCGCGCTAGGAAACACTCCTCTTTTTTGACATCCCAGACCGAGAAAGCGAACATGCC
>JBDRBZ010000132.1:0-7073 GCA_043822175.1 Candidatus Omnitrophota bacterium | reverse complement strand
CCCCTTTTAGTGGCCCTGATAAAATCAACGAAATGCCTGACTTCGCCGCACGGACCGGATTCCATTATCTTCGCGAGCGCCTGTTCGGTATTCAGTCCCCGGCAGTAAACAAGGTCATAGGCGTCTTTGATCTCTTTTATGGTTTCCCTCGAAAACTTAGCACGCCTCAAGCCTACCAGATTGACAGACCAGACAACCGACGGGCCCCTTACCACCATATAAGGCGGCACGTCCTTATTAACCCCGGTAAACCCGCCTATCATGGCCAGTCTGCCTATCCTGCAGAACTGGTGGAAAACAACGTTGCCGGAAATGAACGCCCCGTCCTCCACGGAAACATACCCCGCCAGGAGCGCGCTGTTGGCGATGATAACCCTGTCGTGAATATGACAGTTGTGACCTATGTGCACGGCAACCATGATGTAATTATCGTCTCCGATAACCGTGGAGGTCCCCTCTTTTGTGCCGCGGTGAATGGTAACATACTCCCGGATAACGTTGCGCCTGCCTATCTTAAGATACGTCTCTTTATCCTGAAACGCCATGTCCTGCGGCGTACCGCCAAGGACAGCGCCGACATGAATAACAGTGTCGTCGCCGATCTCGGTATTACGCGCGATATAGGCATGACTCATTATGCGCACCCTGCTGCCTATGCGCGCGTTAGGCTCGATAATCACATAGGGCCCGATTTCGGCATCGGCAGACACATGGGCATCTTTGTCTATAATCGCTGTTGGATGTATCATGACGGCCTTTCCGTTATTTCAGCCTTTTTTGGCCCGCAGCAGTTCCATGATCCTGTTCAGCTTGTCCACGATATTTTTCAGATCGTCGTTTTTCCTCACTCTAAACTTTACCGAGTAATCGCCTTCCAGGATCTTGTCCAGGTCTTTTCCGATACGCACGAGCGGCCCGCAGAACCTGTGTGAAAGCACGAGCCCCCATATGAGGAGTATAACGAATAGCGGCAGAAGCCCGATGAGAAGCATAATGTTTATCTGGTGCACCACCGGCAGGAGGTTCACGGCTATCGCCTCCGGCACGCCTATCCTTTCGGCGGCCAGTGTGAAAATAAAATAATAGATGAACGCCCCCACGATAACAGAGGGGACCACCATAGCTATGCCGATAAGCAGGAGATACCTGAACTGTATGGATGTCTTTGAAACTATATTGAACCTCATTCGCTCCTCCTTTTGTATCCTATCTTGATATCGTCATACAGCGCCGACGCCGAGGTGCCCGTGGAATCGGCGTCTGTCATGAAGGAAATGGCCCCTACATTGAGTCCGGGTTCGGCTCCGTAAAGCGCAATATAATCCTGTCTTATGTCTCTCTCTTCGGTACGCCACTCGGAATCATCCGGGCCCGAACGCAGCACCATGACCTTAAGATTGTTTGTGTACCCGCTCGTCCCCTGTGTGCCCGCGGGCAGTTCTTCGGCCCAGATATATTCGATGGCTTTCGAATTAGTGAAAAAAGAGGCCGGGAAAATAACATATACCCTCGCGGCAAAATCCTCCTCACGCTTTCCGTCTATCGATTCGGGCAGGGACTTTCTCGGAAATTCCCTCACCTTCCATTTCCAGCTTATAACGGGATCCTTCCTGATATTGAGGTCTATTTTGTAGAACATGGCCGATGCCGAATCAACGCTCCTGGCCTTAACGAATGACAATTGCGGCGTGTCCTGCTCGATGGTGTAGGTTACGCGTTTCTTGAGTATTTTTTCTTCCCATTCTTTCAGGCAATTTTCCCGCGAAAAAGGGAAAAATCTCACCAGTTCCTCTATAGCGGTAGCCCTGCCTTCAGGTCCGGCATGGACACCGGCCTCACCCATTAAACGCCTGAACCCGGATCCATAATAAACAACAACCGTAATCGCGCCGGCAAGTAATATTATAAGTAATACCAGAGCGATTTTCCGCATCATTTTCTATTCCTAGAGATAAATTTAGCTGCCAAATTTATCAACAACAAGCGCAAGCACAAAACACGCGATAGCTACCACAAAGCACCCGACAGACGTCAGCACGTAAGGCGCAAGCAGGGGTATGCCGGTTAATTTTGACATAATCCCCAGTATGATAACGCAAAAACCGGTCAATATCAGGGCGCCTATAGCCATGTTCAATTTAACCATGTCGTTCATATGTCCCCCTTTATTATGATACTATCCTAGTATTATAATATGATTGTATAACAGGCATGAGAAATGTCAATAAAAAATTCCCCGTGTCCCTTTCGGAACACGGGGAATTTTCTAACCCTTATACGGGCCTATCCGAGCCGTTAGAAGCTCAACTTGACTGTACCGACGATGTCAGTTGCCACATCATCTGACTGGTCATAATAGTGAGCGCCCGGGAAGTACCATGCGCACAATAGACCGAACTGCACGTCCTCTGTGTAATCCCATGCAGCCTGCACGTCTATTTCGCTGCCCAGATACTTCTTATCCTTGATCCTCTCGTCAACGCCTGTACCGGTGTGAGCGGGATCATAATGATACGTCGCATACTGCTGCCAGAAATTGATGTATCTGGCCTCTACCATCAGGCTGTCTGTCGGCTGAATGCTGCCGGCAACCACAACCTGGTGCTGGTTTGAATCTGCCGCATCGGGGTATCTCGGCAGCATGTTCGTCCTCTGGTTGTTCACATCCTGGTTTGTCGTGTAGAACAGGCCCTGGAATTCCCTGATCGCCGAATCAAACTTACCTCTGTACATAATATCCCAGCCGTTATACACACCCTCGGAATTTACGTCTTCCGTGGATGTTTTCTTGTCGCCGGAATAATAGATGTACTCTGCGGCCACGATCGGCTTCCACGCGAATTTATCCGTGAAATACCTGCACTCGAGGCTGGCGTCGATCGCCCACGCGCAGCGTTCCCTGCCCTGGGTGGCTGATTTGGAACCGACATATTTTCCGAGCTGAAGCGCGCTTTCCGCCGCTACTGTCCAGTTCTCTATCGGATCCATGCTGCCCCTTATACCCATGGTATGCACGCTGTTGAGGTCATCGATGTTCCAGCTTTCAAGGCCTCTGTCAGCCTTCAGGAAGTAATATCCTTCGGCCTCGGCATTGTACACGTCGAAAATGTATCCGACGTTCACGCCGTACAGATCCACATCATCATTCGAACCGATGGCATTCTCCCATATCTTGGAAGCTATGACATCGATTGTCCACGGGTCATAGTCAAGAGTCGCCCTGATGGCGTCAAACGATTTCTGACATGAATATTCCGTTGCATTAATGCTAGCCGTGGGATTTATGAAATGGGCCCCGACTATGAAACCTTTACCGAACCACAGGTTCTGACACCCGATCCTCAGTGTCAGCGGTGAATACAGGAATTCCTTTAATTCTATGTAGGCCAGGTTAACGCCCACATCGAATTCATCGGCATTCGCCACATAATCGGTAGACGGATTCGAGGTAGCTGTCTCCGTCTTCGTGCGCACATCCCAATCCCTCTGGTTATACAGACGGATTACGCCGGCCACGTTGTCTGTCAGATCCGCGTCGATCTGGACTTCTGTCGTTGACATGAAATAATTCTGCCAATCGTCAGAATTGTCAGCCCTTGTGGCTGCGGCTTCGGCATGGTTCTTGTCCAGGTCATAATCGCCCCGGTTAATCGACCTGATCGCCAGGTCTCCGGAGATCTTTATACTCTGTGTCTCGGCATATACTGCGCTCGCCAGGCACAGAGCTAAAGCAAATACGCATACTAGTCTTACAATTCGCATTTTACCTCCTTAGAAAATAACATTTATTTAGAAAACGAAAATAAGCCTTTTCGACTTGTTCTCGCATTTATCCTAGATCACCATAAGTCATATAACCGCTCGCGTAACTACTTTTTCACCTCCCCTCTCCGCCGTATTCGTGGTCATATATGGTGTTGAAATTCTTCGAGAGAAGTATATCACAAAAGTTAGCTTTGTCAAGAACACTGTCAAGAAATCACAGCGCATTTATTATCTTAACAGAATTGGCTATCGTCTTACGCCTCTCAGATTCTGACATGCCTAAAGACCTCAATAGGTGATCACGCATCCTGTCTGTAAGGAAATCGTCAGGAGAATGCGTATCCGTATTAAGTACAAGCATGGCGCCATATTTGCGGGCCATACGAAGCACATGCGTGTTTGTCCTTGAGTGGCCCCTCCTGGCCGTTATCTCAAGGTAAACGCCTCTCTCTCCGGCAAGCCTCGCATCTTCCCTGGAAATACGGCCCGGGTGGGCCAGTATGTCAACGCCGGCCCTTATAAACTCCCTGTTCGTGCCCTGGAGCACGGGTTCGGTGACAGTTTCACCGTGCCCTACGACAATAAGAGCTCCATTTTTGCGGGCAAACCTGACAAGGCCCGGTATCTCCTCTATGGGCACATGCGTTATTTCCACACCGGGAATGGCTTTGATTTTCCAACGCTTATTCAAAATACGGCAGGCCCGTGCTATTCTGGGTGATATAAAGTCTATATTGGACATATCAGCGTGATCGGTGACAGCAATGGCTTCATACCCTATGTTTTCCGCCCGCCTCACAAGCTCACTGACAAGAAGCACACCGTCGCTGAACAAAGTATGCGTGTGAAGGTCTATCATGCTGCGCCTTTCTGTGGTAAGAATTTAAAATACGCGCCTTCATCAACTTCTGCCAAAAATATTATACAGAATAACCCTCCCGATAGCAAACAGAAATGTGAGGGATGTCGGGATGTGGCGCGCCTGCCCCGAATCGAACGGGGAACCTATTCCTTAGGAGGGAATCGCTCTATCCAATTGAGCTACAGGCGCGTTGACTACCATTTTAAGATATCGTTTTCATTTGCTTTAGCACAAAAATTGTTGAGCCGCCTTTGTTTAACCTGCTGCGGCGAAATCCGCTTACCCTTTTGGGCCTATTCGCTGTCATATTGAACAAGCGAAAACACGGGATGTCCTTTTAATTTGTCTCTTCCTTTCAGAAAAGTGAGTTCAATGACAAACGCTATCTCGATTATCTCGGGATTAAAATGCTTCACAAGCTCAATAACCGCCTCTATCGTGCCCCCTGTGGCGAGAAGGTCATCCACGATTATTATGCGCGCACTCGTCTTTAGCGCGTCCTGATGTATCTCGAGGGTATCCTTGCCGTATTCAAGCTCATATGTCGCTTTATGGGTTTTGTGCGGAAGCTTCCCCTCTTTCCTGACAGGTATGACGGCGGCGCCCAGGCTGTGAGCCAGGGCCGAGCCGAAAATAAAGCCCCTTGATTCGACGCATATCACGGCGTCTATCTTTTTGTCTTTGTACCTCTCGTGCAGAATCTGATTTATCTTCCGGAATGCCGCGCCGTTACCGATAAGCGTCGTTATATCGCGGAAAACTATCCCTTTCTTGGGAAAATCGGGTATGTTCCTGATATGTTTCTTTATATCTTCCACTATGATACCCTCCTCATAGACGTAACCCTATCCCCGGCATGCCTCCTGTGCTTCCCGGACCCTGAGTCTACCAGCCCTTTTTCCTGCTGCTGAAGCGCTTCCCTGAGCTTCCGCTTCGCCACGTTCTCAAGCTGCCTCACCCTCTCACGCGTCAGCTTGAACCGTTTCGCTATGTCGCGGAGCGTGCGCTTGACGCCGTCCTTCAGGCCGAAACGGAGCTCTATTATTTTCTGCTCCCTCGCGGTCATCTTGCCCAGCAGCTCTTTTATCCTCTCGTGCAACAGGAAGTTGCTCAGCTCGTCGACTGTCCCGGCGATCTTGTTATCCTCCAGGAGGTCCATAAGCTCGGTAGTGCCGTCCTCGCCTACAGGCGCGTTCAGGCTGGATACGCTGCTTACCATCTCATCAAGCTGTTTTATCCGCCTTATCGGGAGCCGCATTTTTTTCGCGATCTCCTTTGCCCTCGGTTTTCTTTTCAGTTTATGCGAAAGCTGTTCCGTGGCCTTCTTGTACTGCATAAGGAGCTCTATGACATAGACGGGTATCCTTACGGTTTTACCCTGGTTGGCTATGGCCCGCGTCACATACTGCTTTATCCACCATGCCGCGTACGTGGAAAACCTGTATCCTTTTTTCGGATTAAACTTTTCCACGGCCTTAATCAGACCGAGGTTGCCCTCCTCGATAAGGTCGAGCATCGGGACACCGAGATAACTGTACTTCTTCGCGATGTTGATCACGAGGCGCAGATTGGACTGGATCATCTTCTGCCGGGCAGGCCTGTTGCCCTTCTTGATCTTCTTTGCCAGGTCGATTTCCTCCGCCGGCGTCAGCAGCGGGACATTTTTTATGTCCTTTAAGTAGCGCTTTAAGCCTTCCATTGTCTCTCCTGTACAAGACCTCTTTAGGGCCTATTTCTTTTTGGCTTTTCCCTTCCTGTCTTTAAGAGCTGCCTGCGCCGCCGCGAGGCGCGCTATGGGTACCCTGAAAGGCGAACAGCTGACATAGTTGAGGCCGATACGGTAGCAGAACCCGACCGACTTCGGCTCCCCCCCGTGTTCGCCGCATATGCCGACTTTAAGGTCCTTCTTGACAGACCTGCCCTTTTCCACGCCCATCTTCACAAGCTGGCCCACGCCGTCCTGGTCAATGGTCTGGAACGGGTCATCCTCAAGAATATTCTTCTCATAATAATAAGCGAGGAACTTGCCCGCGTCATCCCTGGACAGCCCGAAGGTGGTTTGCGTAAGATCGTTTGTCCCGAACGAAAAGAAATCCGCTACCGTAGCTATTTCATCGGCCGTAAGAGCGGCCCTCGGCAGCTCGATCATGGTGCCGACTGTGTAAGGCACCTTGATCTTTTTCTCGGCTATGACTTTTTCCGCTGTTTCGCGCACAACCTTTGCCTGTGATTTCAGCTCATTCACGTGTCCCACCAGAGGTATCATTATCTCGGGTATGACCTTTATCTTTTCCTTTGCCACATTGCACGCGGCCTCGATGATGGCCCTTACCTGCATGACAGTGATCTCGGGATACACTATACCAAGCCTGCAGCCCCTGTGCCCGAGCATCGGGTTCATTTCCCTGAGCGACTCGATCTTGGCCTTAACCTTATCAACCGCCGT